>DASQSR010000415.1:0-2686 GCA_035642295.1 Allostellaceae bacterium
CGCCGGCGGGTGCCGCAGGTCGAGCCGTTCTATGCGCTGCCGCTCGACGGCGCGCCGGGCGGAGCGCTGCTCATGGCCTTCACCCAGCACCTGGCGCAAGGCATGGAGCGCTGGGAGGAGCGCGAATTCGCCGCCCTCGGCGAGCAACTCATCGACCTCGTCGCGCTCCTCATCATCGAGCGCGCGGGACCGATGGCGGCCGACAGCAGCGTGCGGATCGCCCATCGCGAGCGGGCGCTGCGCTACATCCGCGCGCATCTGGGCGACACCGGCCTTTCGCCCGAGGCCGTCGCCCGCGCCTGCGGCATCTCGCCGAGCTATCTCCATCAGCTCTTCCGCAACCTCGGCGCCGGCGTCGAGGAGCTGATCTTCGCCGAGCGGCTGGAGCATTGCCGCAAGCTCCTCGCCGATCCGCGCGCGCGGCATCTCTCGATCTCGACCATCGCCTACCGCAACGGCTTCAGCCACCCGGCGCATTTCAGCCGCGCCTTCAAGCGACGCTTCGGGATGACGCCGAGCGAGGCGCGGAGCTTCTAGGGCGGGCCAGATGACGGCGCTTTCGCCTCGACCACCGCACACCGTGGCGATGGACCCACGCTTTTCGAGCGTGTGAGGAAATTGCACGGAAGGGAAATTTTGCTGCAAGTCCAACCTGCGTCCTTCGACAGGCTCAGGATGAGGTAAATTCTTTGTGGCACAAAGAAATTTCCTCATCCTGAGCGCGAGCGAAGCGAGCAGTCGAAGGACGCACTTCGTTCATCCAGCGCTCATTTCTTCACGCGCTCGAAAGTGGGCATCGCCGGATTTTGACGATAATTGCTTGATTCGCCGCGGCGGCTCGCGAGTCGTGGTTTGAAGCGGCATATCCAAATGGTAGAATTCGTCGAGAAAAGGCCAGCACCTTGCCGATCCGCCGAATGCCCCTCCCCGTCTCGGGACTTGCCCTGGCTCTCGGGGCTAGGACAGAGGCCCCCTCGGTCAAAAGGCCATCGCTGCCGCATCAGCCAGCGGCGGCCATGCCCCTTTCCGGCAATGCAACGGCAAGCCTCGATCGATCGGAGACAAGATGATGACCGGAACTGGCGGCTGCCCGCCGCGGATTGCACTGCTGCGCCTGCTGCCGCTCGTCCTGGCGCTTGCTCTTCCGGCCGGCTGCATGCGGACCGTCACGCCCGCCAACGGGCCGATCACCAGCCTCGGCCCCCACCTCCAGGTGAACGGCGTCAGTTACGCGACGCCGGAAGCGGCCGTCGAAAGCATGCGCGAGAAGGACGAAGGCTGGGCCGAAGGCGTCCAGCACGAAGCCGATCCGATCAAGGGGAGCGTCCGCATAATCCTCCCCGATGCCGACCGGCTTCGCCCGCTCGTCGCCCAGGTGTTCGAGCAGAAATTGAAGCGCCCGGTGACCGGCGAGGCGCTGGAGTTCGTCGTGCAGGGTTGGCAGGTCGGCGTGCGGGCGGCCGCCGATGCGCTGATCAAATCGGGCGAATTCCAATCCAGCTCGACGGTCGAGCAGAACGATGTCGCCGATCCGCCCCAGGGCGGCGCCGCCTATCTCGTCTGGTACCAGGTGCGCACCAGCTTGCCCAATAATATGGGCCTTTGGATCGGGCATTGGCTGGTGCGCCGCGCCGGCAGTCCGGCGGTGCAGCAGGCGACGTTCGACATCGGCACCGCGCAAGGGGCGCCGCGCTATGAGTCCTTCGTCAAGAGCATCCGGCAAGCGGCGCTGCGCCTCGGCGGCACATCGGTTGCCGGCGTCACTTCGGCGAGCCCCGGCGTCCACATCGCCACCGGCCAGGGCGTCACGGGTTCCGGCATCATCATCGACACCAAGGGGCATATCCTCACCAACGAGCACGTCGTCCGCAGCTGCGGCAAAGCCGAGGTCACCGACGCGGCGAAAGAGAGCTATGAGGTGAAGGTGATCGCGCGCGACGGGGCCAACGATCTCGCCCTGCTGACGGCGACGCATCACTGGAGCGAGGCGGCAACGCTGCGCGCCGGCCACGAGCCGCGGCCGGGTGATGCCGTCGTCGTCGCCGGCTATCCGCTGAGCGGGCTGCTCGGCTCGGGCGTCATCGTCACCACCGGATCGCTCAGCGCGCTGTCCGGCCCACGCGATGATTCGCGGCTCATCCAGCTCAGCGCGCCGATTCAGCCGGGCAACAGCGGCGGTCCGGTGCTCGACGCCAGCGGCCGGGTGCTCGGCATCGTCTCCTCGTCGCTCAACGGCGTCGCCTTCGCGACTTTTACCGGCATGCTGCCGCAGAACGTCAACTTCGCGCTGAAAGCCGCGATTCTGCGCAATTTCCTCGACACGAACCAGATCGGCTATGCGGAGGCCGCCGCCGGAGAGGAGATGTCACCCGGCGCCGTCGGCGATCTCGCACGCAAGTTCACCGTCCGCATCGAGTGCCGCGCCGGATCGTAACGACTGTCGTGCGACGTCACGACGGCCCTCCGCTTTTTTGGGAATGACGAAAAGAGAAGAAAATTCAAAGCGTCCGGCCGTCTTACGAAAGCGGAATCTTAGGCCGCGAAGCGGAAGGCGGCCATGCTGAGCGTGCCGAGGGTGAAGCCTTGGTGGAGGCGCTCGCCGCGGGCGGCGGGACCGGCGGCGCCCAATGCCACGAAGAGCGGCAGGAAGTGGTCCGGGGTCGGCTGCGCTTCGCGCGCATAGGGG
>DASQSR010000416.1:0-3063 GCA_035642295.1 Allostellaceae bacterium
CTCCATCCCGACAAAGGATCGATCCGGGGCAAAGTCAAACGCGCTGGCTGGGATGACCGCTTCCTTCTCTCCCTCTTCGCCCAAATGCGATAGCCCTGCCCTCAAGGGGGGAGGGGGAATGACGGCAATCGCGATTGCGAAGCACCGTGCGCCTTCGCTAGAAGCGGAGCTGCATGCACGCCGTGCGTCCTTCGACAAGCTCAGGATAAGGTAGGTTCTTGGTGGCCCAGAGAGATCTGAGCGTATCCCAAGTGAGCGCGGCGCCTTATCTGCCGTTCGATGGCGGCCGCTTTCGGCTGATGATGGGGCTGATGCCGCTGGCGGAGGCGGGGTGGATCGAGCGGGACGAGCGGCTGGCGGCCGACCTTGCCGAGAAGCGTCGGTTGCTCGAGACGCGGCATTCCGAGGTTTTCGCCGCGCTCGACGAAGCGGCGGCGCCGGGTGCCGAGCTGCTCGATCAGCTCGTCCAGCACCTGGTGGAGCACCACGGCGCGGTCTACGCGCGGGAAGGCGATGTTATCCTCAACGCCGCCACGAGCGAGCGCTGGGACCGGGCGCGGCCGGCGCTTCATCCGCTCGATCTCGCCGGGCGGCTGGTGCAGGAGGATCTCTGCCTGCTGCAGCGGGCGGCGGAGGGGGAGACATACCGCCTCATCGGCGCTTCGCTCTGCTCGCCGGCGCGCTGGCGGCTTGCCGACAAGATCGGCCGCGCGCTCGCCGCGATCCACGCGCCGGTGCCGGGCTATGCCGAGAAGCTGGAGCGGCCGGTCGACCGGTTCTTTGCCGCGCTGGCGCCGGAGCGGCCGGTCTGGCGTCTCAACTGGAGCATCGTCGACGATCCCGCGCCGTTCCAGCCGGTGGCGCGGCCTGCGGCGGACGCGGTGACGGCAGCGACGGCAGGCGAGCGGCTGTGGCTGCGCGTCGAGCGGCAGACGCTGCGGCGCTTGCCGGAGAGCGGTGCGGTGGTCTTCACCATCCGCACCTACATCACGCGTCTCGACGCGGCGATCGCCGCGCGCGAAACTGCCGCCGAGCTGGCCGGGTCGATCCGCGCGATGCCGGAGGAAAGCCGGCGCTACAAGCATATCGCGCCGGTTGCGGCGCCGCTCCTTGCCTGGCTCGACGCACGCGCCGCGGCGCCGAGGTGAAGAGGAGAGGCGGCCGCGGATCGCTGACGAGGAGGCTGCGATGGACGTCAATGCCGATTTCTCCCAGCGCGCCGCCGTCCATGCGGCGCGGCTGCCGTGGGTGCCTTCGCCGATGCCCGGCGTCGAGCGGCGCATGCTCGACCGGATCGGCGACGAGGTGGCGCGCGCCACCTCGATCGTGCGCTATGCGCCGAACTCCGCGTTCTCACCCCACACGCATGGCGGCGGCGAGGAGTTCCTCGTCCTCGACGGCGTCTTCGCCGACGAGCACGGCGATTTCCCCGCGGGCGCCTATATCCGCAACCCGCCGACCTCGCGGCACACGCCGGGCTCGCGGCCGGGCTGCACCCTCTTCGTGAAGCTCTGGCAGTTCGATCCCAGGGACCGGACGGCGGTGCGGATCGACACGGCGCAGGCGGCGTTCCGGCCAGCGGCGGAGCGGCCCGGCGTCGAGATCATGCCGCTGTTCGAGGACGCGCGCGAGCAGGTGCGGCTCGAGCGCTGGCGCGCCGGTGCCGAGATCACGCTGCTTGTGCAGGGCGGTATCGAGATCCTGGTGCTGGAAGGTGATTTCGGCGAAAGCGGCGAGCGCTTTGTGCCGCAATCCTGGCTGCGCCTTCCGGCCGGCGCGGGGCTTGCGGCGCGCGCCGGCGCCGAAGGGTGCCGGGTGTGGATGAAGACGGGGCACCTCGCGCAGGCGCAGGCGGTGCCGCCGGCGCCCTGACGTCAGGCGCCCCTCTGACGCTCGCCATTCGGTGCTGATGTCGTCTCTCCATCGGCTTGATGCTGCGGCAATCCGATCCGACATTGAAAGCTTCGGACATGTTCGCGGAGAACGCTCCGGGTTGACGCGCGCGGAAAGCGTCAAAGCAGGAGGGATACCATGACCACCGTCGTGGTCTTCGGAGGCACGGGCTTCCTTGGCCGGCGCCTCGTGCGGCGCCTTACCGCAGAGAAGGCGAATGTGCGCGTCGCGGTCCGACATCCCGAGCAGGCTCGGTATGTCCTGCGTGCCGCCGACCCGGGCCGGGTCACAATCCATCGTGCCGAGGTGCGCGATCGCGCCTCGGTCGCCGCGGCTGTCGCCGGGGCCGACGCTGTCGTAAACGCGGTCTCGGCTTATGTCGAGAAAGGTGGTGTGACCTTTGCAGCCGTGCATGAGCAAGGCGCTAAAACCGTAGCGCGGGAGGCTGCGGCGGGCGGCGCCGCTCGACTGGTCCTGGTTTCGGGCATTGGTGCCGATCCCGCGTCGCAGTCGCGGTATATCGCTGCGCGCGGACGCGGCGAACTGGTTGTCCGGCAGGCATTCCCGGGCGCGACCATCGTTCGTCCGGGCGCCATGTTCGGCAGGGGCGATGCTCTCTTTGGGACGGTCGCCGACGCCGCCCGGCTGCTTCCCGTGCTGCCGCTGATCGGCAGCGGCACCCGCCTGCAACCGGTCTATGTCGAGGACGTTGCCGAGGCGATCGCCCGCATGCTCGCCGACCCTCGGACGATCGGCCAGACCTATGAGATCGCCGGTCCTCGGGTGTACACGTTGCGTGAGCTGGTCACGACCGCGCTGCGCCTCATCGGGAGACGGCGGCTCGTCGTGCCAATGCCCTTCATCGTGGCCGAGATCTTCGCCCGGCTGTTCGAGCTCCTGCCGAGCCCGCCGCTCACGACCGGTCAGGTTGATCTTCTTAGACGCGACAATCTCGCCAGCGGAGCCTTCCCCGGCTTCCGGGAACTCGGCATCCAGCCAAAGGCGGTCGAAGAGATCGTGCCAACCTTGTATCGGCCGACCACGTGCGCAGGTTAATCGTCGTTCTCCACCCGCGTCATGGGGCACCTTGTCTGCCAGTAAAGCGCCAGAGTGCTGAATTCGACTCGTCAACAGGGTGCGGCTGGACCGCGCGAATGGAAATGCGCTAGA
>DASQSR010000417.1:0-6606 GCA_035642295.1 Allostellaceae bacterium
GCGGTCGACGTCGCGGCGGCGTTCGAGACGGCACCGGCACCCGACGCCCAGGCGCTGGGCACCGAAAGCGTGCCGGTCGGCGAGCCCGGCGATCAGCCGGTGGCAGCCGCCGCGGAGGGCACGGAAGCGCCGCCGCGGCACGCCATCTCGACCGACCTGCCGACACATGAGGTGACGGGATCGTCCACCAACCCCAAACGCGGCTGGTGGCGGCGGGTTATCGACCGCTGACCGGCATCATCGCCGCCAGGCTTTGAGGCGGCGCGCCGCCTCGGCCATGGCCTCGGTGGCGCCGGCGAAGGAGAGGCGCAGGCTGGCATGGCCGCGCACGGGATCGAAATCCGTGCCGGGGGTGCAGGCGACACCGATTTCGCGCAGCATGCGGCGACAGAATTCCGGACTGTCATTGGTAAGATGCGCCACGTCGGCATAGAGGTAGAAGGCGCCGTCCGCCGGCGCCAAGCGCGTGAAGCCCGCCTTGGGCAGCTCATCGAGCAGCAAGGCCCGGTTGCGGGCATAGCGCGCGACATTGGCGTCGAGCTCGGTGCGGCATTGGAACGCGGCGAGCGCCGCGTGCTGCGACAGCGCCGGCGGCGAGATGAAGAGATTCTGCGCCAGGCACTCGACCGCGCGCAGCATGTTTTCCGGCACCACCATCCAGCCGACGCGCCAGCCGGTCATCGAGAAATACTTGGAGAAGCTGTTGACGACGATCGCCTCGGGGCTCGTGGCGAGGGTCGCTGCGGCGGTCGCACCATAGACGATGCCGTGATAGATCTCGTCCGAAACGAGCCGGATGCCGCTCTCCCGGCAATGGCGCTCGAGCCCGGCGAGCTCGCCGGGCGTCAGCATCGTGCCGGTGGGATTGGCCGGGCTGGCGATGATCACGCCGTCGAGGGTGCCGCCGTGGGAACGCAACAGCTCGAGCGTCAGCTGATAGCGCTCGGCCGGTCCCGCCGGCAGGGTCACCGGCACGAGGTCGAGCGCCGTCAGGATGTTGCGATAGGCGGGATAGGCCGGTGCGGCGAGCGCGACGCGGTCGCCGGCATCGAAGGCGGCGAGAAACGCCAGCAGGAAGGCGCCGGAGGAGCCGGTGGTGACGACGATCCGCGCCGGCTCCACGGCGACGCCGTAGCGGTCGCGGTAGTGCGCCGCGATCGCCTCGCGCAGCGCCGGCAGGCCGAGCGCGTCGGTATATCCCAGCGTCTCGGTCGTGAGCGCCGCTTGGGCGGCGGCCAGCACGGCGGCGGGCGCCGGGGTCGAAGGCTGGCCGACCTCGAGATGAAGCACGTCCTCGCCGAGGGCAGCGCGCTCGTTGGCGGCGCGCAGCACGTCCATGGCGATGAAGGGCGGAACCTGGCCGCGCCGGCCGAGCTTGAGCGCCATGGGCTCAGCCTCCGGTGGCGATGATTTGACGCCGGCCGCCGCGATGGCGGAAGCTGGCGTCGGTGAGGGAGGACGGGGCAGTGGTCTTGCGCATGTGGTCGCGGTTGCTCTGCTTGGTGCTGGTCTCGAGCCTGCTGCTGCTCCGCACCGCAGCTGCCCAGGACGAGCGAGGGAGCGGCGGAGGCATCTCGCTGCTGCGCGATGCGGAAATCGAAGGTATCATCCGCACCTGGGCGACGCCAATCTGGCGAGCGGCGGGTCTCGACCCGGCGGCGGTGCACATCTATATCATCGATGATCCCCAGCTCAACGCCTTCGTCGCCGGCGGCCAGAACCTGTTCCTCAACAGCGGCACTTTGCTGCGCAGCGATTCCCCGAACCAGCTCATCGGCATCATGGCGCACGAGACCGGTCACATGGCCGGCGGCCACCTGGCGCGTTCCGAGGAAATGATGAAGAACGCGTCGATCGAGGGCATCATCGCCCTGGTCACCGGCGTCGCCGCCGCGGTGGCGACCCGTAGCGGCGGTGCCGCCGCCGCGGGAGTGCTCGGCGGCGAGAGCATGGCCGAGCGCAGCTATTTCTCCTTTTCCATCACCCAGGAGGCCTCGGCCGACCAGGCGGCGCTCACCTTCCTCGACCGCACTCACCAATCGGCGCGCGGGCTGCTGCAGTTCTTCGAGATTCTGGAGCAGGAGGAGCTGCTTACCGCCGGGCACCAGGACCCCTACCTGCGCACTCACCCCTTGACCTCGCAGCGCGTCGATTATGTCCGGCACCACGTCGAGATTTCGCCCTGGTCCAACGCCAAGGACCCGCCGGAATGGATCGAGATGCACAAGCGCATGAAAGCGAAGCTGCGTGCCTTTCTGCAGCCGCCGGGGACGATGCCGGAGGAATACAAGGCCGACGACCATTCGGTTGCGTCGCGCTATGCCCGGGCCATCGCCGAGTACCGGACACCGGACCTTGCCAAAGCGGTGCCCGATATCGATTCGCTCATCCGCGACTACCCGCAGGATCCCTATTTCCGCGAGCTCAAGGGCCAGATGCTGTTCGAGAACGGCCGCATCGCCGAAGCGGTGGCGCCTTACGAGGAGGCGGTGCGGCTCAAGCCGGACAGCCAGCTGCTCCGCGTCGAGCTGGCGCAGGTGCAGCTCGAAACCAACGACCCGGCGCTGGTGCCAAAGGCGCTGCTCAACCTTCAGAACGCCGTCCTGTTCGAGGATCGCAACCCCGACGCCTGGCATTTCCTCGCCGTCGCCTATGGCCGCAGCAACAACATGGGCATGATGGCGCTGTCGCTTGCCGAGGAGGGCATGGCCAATGGCGACTACAGGCAGGCGCGCCAGCAAGCGACCCGGGCGATCCACCTGCTGCCCCCGGGGCTGGACAAGCAACGCGCCATCGATCTCCAGGGCGACGCCAAGCGCGAGGATGATCATTGATGGCTGAAGCCGAACGCCGCGCCGTGCCAGCCGGTTGTGCCCGGCTGCGCCATGGCGCATCATCCGCCCGCTTCCCGCCCGCCATCTAAGGCAATGCCATGCGCGCCTCGCTCTTCCGTCTCGTCCTTTGCGTCTTCCTGGTCCTGCCGTTCATTCTGCCTGCGCGCGCCGATGACGCGCTGACGCCGGCGCAGAAATCGGCGGTGGAGAAGCTGATCCACGACTATCTCATGGCGCATCCGGAGCTGATGGTCGACGTGCTGCACGCCGCCGATGCCAAGCTCAAGGCTGAGAAGGCGAATGCGGTGAAGCAGGCGATCGCGGCGCGGCGCGACGAGCTGCTGCACGATCAGAGCGTGCCGGCGGGCGGCAATCCCCATGGGGATGTCACGATCGTCGAGTTCTTCGACTACCGGTGTCCCTATTGCAAGGAGGTCGAGCCCTCGATCGAGGCGCTGCTTCAGCAGGACCACAAGCTGCGCATCGTCTACAAGGAGTTCCCGGTGCTGGGACCGGCCTCGGTCTACGCGTCCCGCATCGCGCTGGCGGCGGTGAAACAAGGCAAATACGCGGCCTTCCACCGCGCGATGATGGCGATGAAGGGCGACATCACCGACGATGTCGTGCTGAAAGTGGCGCGCTCGGTCGGCATCGACCTCGACGAGGCGAAAGCCGAGATGAACGCGCCGGCGATCGACGATGTCATCAAGCGCAACTATGCGCTCGCCGACGCGCTCGACATCGAAGGCACGCCCGCCTTCATCATCGGCGATACGCTCATCCCCGGCGCCACCGACATCGACCAGCTGCGCCAGCTCATCGCCGAGCAGCGCAAGCCCGGCTGAGGCGCCACGAGCCAAGACGGATTCCCTTCCCTACCCTGCTGCGGGAGCGCTCGCATGCTGATCGACGAGATTCGCGACGCCGCGCTGCGCGCCGGCGCGGCCATCCTCGAGGTTTATGCCCAGGATTTCGCCATCGAGCGCAAGGCCGACGCTTCGCCGGTGACGCGCGCCGACCGGCTCGCCGAGGCGATCATTCTCGAGGCGCTGCATCGTGTCACGCCCGGCATCGCCGTCATCGCCGAGGAGATCGCCACCTCCGACGGTCTTCCCGACGCCGCGCCGGAGCGCTTCTGGCTCGTCGATCCCCTCGACGGCACCAAGGAGTTCATCGCCCGCAACGGCGAGTTCACCGTCAATATCGCGCTCATCGAGCGAGGGCGGCCGGTGCTGGGCGTGGTGCATGCGCCGGCGCTCGACGTGACCTATTGGGCGGAGGGAGGCCGCGCCTTCCGCCGCCAGGGCAGCGCCACCGCGGCGGCGATCGCCGCGCGCCCGGTCCCGGCCGAGGGCGCGATCGTCGTGCACAGCCGCTCGCATGCCGACGAAGCCGAGCTCGCCGCTTACGTCGCCGGCCTACCGAAGGCAGAGCGGCGCGTCTCCGGCAGTTCGATCAAGTTCTGCTTGCTGGCCGCGGGCGACGCCGACCTTTACCCGCGCTTCGGCCCGACGATGGAATGGGATACGGCGGCGGGACAGGCGGTGCTCGAAGCCGCCGGCGGTCGCGTCGCGACCCGCGCCGGCGCGTCGCTCAGCTATGGCAAGCCCGGCTTCCGCAACCCCGATTTCATCGCCTGCGGGCGGTAGCTGCCGGCGCTGCCGCTCAGGCTGCGTCTCGGTGCGCCGAGCGCGCCATGACCTCGCGGGCGAGCGCCGTGATCTCCTCGGCGGCGCGGCTCGAGGGCGCGTGCTCGAGGATGCCGCGGCCTTCGGCGAGCGCCGACGCTAGCGCCACGCGATTGCCAATCTGCGTGGCGGCGATCGGCGCGCCCAGCGCCTGGAGCGCGCTCGCCATCTGCTCGGTCAGGTTGGCGCGGGGCGGCACGCGGTTCAGCACCAGCAGCGTCGGCACCCTCTCCTGTCGCGCAAGGTCGAGCGTTTGCCGCGTCGCCCAGACATCCATCGGCGAAGGCTGCACCGGCACCAGGACCAGGCTCGCGGCGCGCACGGCAATGCGCGCCTCGGTCTCGGCATGAGGCGCAGTGTCGATGAGCACGACGTCATGGCGCTTGGCCAGGCGCTCCAGCTCCTTGGCGACGCGCCAGCCGCCCAGCGCCGCCACCTCGAGCCCGGGCGCGAGCGCGCCGAAGCGCTCGCGCCGCAGCCGAAACCAGGCGGCCAGACTCGCTTGCGGATCGATATCGATGATCGCCACTCGACTCGACCCGGCCCAGGCCAAGGCGAGATGCGCCGCCAGCGTCGTCTTGCCGGCACCGCCCTTCTGTTGCGCGATAGTAATGATCTTTGCCGCCATGATCCCTCGTTTCCGCTCTCGCGTGAGCGCCCGCTGCATCAGCCGGCCCGAGGCGATTTGCGTCCGATCCCGCGCGCCGACTATATCCCGCCGCGCATGATCGCAGAGCGCAATCCCACTGTCACCGAACGTCTGACGCCGGCCGACCTTGATCGCGCCGCCGCGCTGCTGCGCGAAGGCAAGCTGGTGGCGTTTTCGACCGAGACGGTCTACGGCCTCGGCGCCGATGCCACCCAAGACGAGGCGGTGGCGGCGATCTTTGCGGCCAAGGCGCGGCCGCGGTTCAACCCCTTGATCATCCACGTCGTTGAGACCGCGGCGGCGCGCCGCCTCGTGCGCTTCGACGCGCGCGCCGAGCGCCTCGCGGAGCGCTTCTGGCCGGGTCCTCTCAGCCTCGTGCTGCCGCGCGCGCCCGACTGCCCGGTCGCCCTGCTGGCGAGCGCCGGACTCGACAGCCTGGCGCTCCGCATCCCCGCGCATCCCTTGCCGCGCGCGCTGATTCGCGCCGTGGGCCGGCCAATTGCCGCACCCAGCGCCAACCGCTCCGGCCGTCTTAGCCCCACCACCGCCGAGCACGTGCTGGCGGAGCTCGACGGCCGCATCGCCGCGGTGCTCGACGGCGGCGCCTGTCGCGTCGGCCTCGAATCGACGGTGCTCGACCTGACCGGGGAACGGCCGCGTCTGCTGCGGCCCGGCGGCGTCGCCGCGGAGGCGATCGAAGCGCTGACGGGGCCGCTCGAGCGCCCCGGCGCCGACGAAGCGAGCCCGCGCTCGCCGGGGATGATGGCGAGCCACTATGCGCCGTCGCTGCCGTTGCGGCTCGACGTCACCAGGGTCGAGCCCGGCGAGGCGTTGCTTGCCTTCGGCGCGCGCGCGCCGAAGGGTGCCAAGGAAGTGCGCTGGTTGTCGCGCCGCGGCGACCTGGTCGAGGCGGCCGTCAACCTCTTCGCGGCGCTCCGGGCGCTCGACCGGCCCGAGTTCAGCGCCATCGCGGTGATGCCGATCCCGGAACAGGGGCTCGGCCTTGCCATCAACGACCGGCTCCGCCGCGCGGCGGCGCCGCGCCCGTGACCGCCGCCCGCTTGCCCGGCGCCGACGGCGGCGGTAGAGCAGCCCGGCGACGTCTTCCGGAGGGCCGAGCGTGACCGGTTCGATCGATATCCCTGAGGCGATTGCCGGCATCAAGGCACTCGTCGGCGCCAAAGGCTTCATCGCCGATGCCGCCGGCATGGCGCCCTTCCTCGAGGAGGAGCGGGGGCTCTATCGCGGCGCGGCGCGCCTCGTCGTCCGACCGGCATCGACCGAAGAAGTAGCGGGCGTGGTGCGGCTGTGCGCCGCCGCGCATCTGCCGATCGTGCCGCAGGGCGGCAATACCGGCCTTGTCGGCGCCGCGGTGCCGCCGGAGGACGGCAGCGCCGTGCTGCTCAGCCTCGGCCGGCTCAACCGCGTGCGCGCC
>DASQSR010000418.1:0-12923 GCA_035642295.1 Allostellaceae bacterium
GAAATCGGCGACGCTGCAGCCGAGCAGCGCTTCGGCCGTCCAGCCCAGTGCGCCGCGCGGGGAAACGAAGGTGAAGCGGCCGACCGCATCGGTCTCCCAGGCGAAGTCGCTGGAGATCTCGACCAGGTCCTTGTAGCGGCGGCGGCTCTCGATCAGCGCTTCGCGCAGATGGCGGGTCAGCGTCGCGTCGTCGATGAGCGCCAGCACGCGTGCGCCATCGGCGAGCGGCAGCAGCAGCGCCTCGGTGCCAGGCGCCGCAGCGAGAGCGACGCGGCTTGCCGCGGCCGCACGCCGCGCGGTGTCAGCCAACGCAATGAGCTCGCGCGAAAGGCGGGGGTCGCTGGCCGCGAGCACCGCGGCGCCTTCGGCATTGGCGGCCGCGACCGCGTCATCGGGCCCGAGCAGCAGCGCCGCCGCCGGGAAGCCCGCCAGCGCCTCGGCCGCGAGCGGCAGGACCGGCTGGCCCCTCTCCTCTCCTCGCCCTGCCATGTGCCTCCGAAGGGTGGGGAACCGCCGCCGCCGGCGCGGCGTTTGTCCGGCGCTCCCCCTACCGCCGCAACGTCAGGATGCCAAAGCAGGCTTATGAAAAGCTTAAGGGTTTTCGACGAATCCGAGCCGCTCATCCGGTCCCTTGTCATCGAAGGCAAGCCATTCGACATCACCGTCCGGCCCCAACCGGAAGGTGGCTGGCACTGGCTCATCGCCGCGCCGGGCGAGATCGTGCTGTCGGGCGAGGCGCCAAGCGAAATGCAGGCCATGGATTCGGCCTGCCGTGCCGGCCGCGCCCTCGCGCGGCTGGTCGCAGCCTACACGCAGGGATTGAACGCCGGAGGGGCGGCAGCCCCAGGAGCCTAGCGGGCTTCGCCGGTCCCTTCCGCAGGCGGCGACGGGGGCGCGGCGCTCGCTTCCCTTAGCTCGCCGGCGGCATCCTTCATCGCGTCGACCGTGCGCTCGGCGACGTGACGCGCACGCTCGCCCGCCTCGCGGCCGAGATCGGCGGCGCGCTGGCGCAAGGCATCGCCGGCGTCGCGCTCCTCGATCCCGCTCTTCGGCAACAGCAGCGCAATCGCCGCGCCGGCGAGAAGGCCGAGCGCGCCGAGGGCAAGCGGATGCTCCTGCATCAGCTCGCCGAAGCGGTCGCCGGCGCGGTTGAGCTGCCCGCCGGCGCCGTGCGCGTAGGACCGTGCCTGTTGCCAGGCAGTGCGGCCTGCCTGCTGACCGCGCTCCAGGGTCGCGCCGAGCCGATGGCCGGCGGCGCCGGCCGCGGCGCTCGCCTTGTGCATGGCCTCGCCGGTCTTCTGCCGCGCATAGGCATAACTTGCGGACTCCGTGGGAGACGGCGCGGCAGCAGCGCCGCTCTCGGCGCCGGCGCCCCCTCCCGCAACCTTGTCGCGCATCTCCCCGACAAACTCGCCGGCGCGCTCGCCGGCGGATTGCGCCGCATCCGCCACGCGGTCCTTCAGCGCGCCGCCATACTCGCCGATGCGCGCCCGCGTCGTCTCGGACATCAGCAGCCAGCCGACGCCGACGCCGATCAGCGCCAGCGGCACAGGGTAGCTGCGCAGCGTGTCGGCGAGGCCGCCGTTTTCGCCGGTCATCGTATCCTTCATCATGTCGATGCCTCTTTCCACAAGATGCCGCGGTGCGAGCCGGCGCTCGATCGCATCAAGGATCTCGCCCAGCTCGGCCCGCGTCTCGACGATGTCATGCTCGATCTGCTCCGGCGACTTGCCGGTGGCGTCGTAGCCGCCATCGGGCCGGGGCGGCAAAAGCTGCGGACTCTCGCGGCTCATCGCATCTGCTCGCGCGCCCATTCCGCGTCCTCGCGCAGGCTGCGCAAGGTGCGGTCAGGGACGAGGCGGCGCGGTCCCAGATCCGCGCGTCCCTTCAGCAACAGGACGGCGCCAATGATGACGACCACGCCGCCGACGACGAGCGCCGCGGCCCAGAGCGGCAATACCAGAGCGAGCGCAAAGACCGCCGCCTCGAGCAAAGCGAGGAAGCCCGCGAACAGGATGACGCCGCCGACCGCCAGCTCGACGGCGCCGGCGCCGAGCTGGCGGACCTTGTCGACGAGCTCGGCCTTGGCGAGCGCCACTTCCTGGCGGAAGAGCCGCGAGGTCTCGCGCGCGAGGTCGGCGAAGAGGCCGGCGACGCCACGCTCCCGGCCCGGCGGTGCGGTGCCGACGTGTTCGCGCGCGACCATCACCGCCGCTCCGCGCCGGCGACGACCGGGCCGAAGCCGGCGAGCGGCTCGCCCGGCTGCGGTTCGCCGGCGTGATAGGCGTGCTCGCCGCCGGTCATGGCATAGCCGCGCGCAGCGCCGCCGCCGTCGCCAGGGCGCGCGATCAGGCGGCCGATGACGAAGCCGGCCGCCACCGCGCCAGCGAAGAAGAGCGAGGGCTGCCGCCGCGCGAAATCCTCGGCTTCGGCGAGGAGATCGGCGACGTCGCGCGCGCGCACGCTCGCCGACAAGCGGTCGATCTGCGCCGCGGCCTGATCGGCATAGCGGGCGACCGTCCGGTTCTGCTCCTGCTCGAGCGTGTCGGCGGCGCGGCGGAAGGCATCGGCGAGGCCGTGAACCGCGTCGGCGACACGGATCTTCTGCTCATCGAGCATCGATTGCGCGGCTTCGCGCATTTGCGCGCCGAAGCGATGCGCTCCCTGCCGGGCGCTGCCGAGCGCCTCCTCGGCCGCACGCCTGCCGATCTCCGCTGCGTCCGCCTGCGGCTGCGCCATGTCCCGATCTCCCGCCGCGCGGCAGCGCCGGCGCTGTCGCGATACGGGAAAAACGTCCCGCCGGAATGGCCGGTTCCACGCCGCAAGCGGCGCGGCAGGAAGGCGCCTCAGGCGCGCTCGTCGAGGAAGAGATCGGTGCGCAGCGTCTCACCCGGCTTCACCGCGTAGGAGGTGAAGTCGGTGATGCCGGCCTCGCGGAGCACGTCCTCGTCGATGAGGAAGCGGCCGGTGAGGCTGCGGCTGTCGGCGGTCAGCACCCGATGCGCCGCATCAGCCATGATCTCGGGCTTGCGCCCGGCTTCAGGCTGCGCGCCCGGAATGATCTGGAGCGCCGCGGTGGCGATGGTGGTGCGCGGCCAGAGCGCGTTGACGGCAATGCCGTCCTTTTTGAACTCCTCGGCCATGCCGAGGACACAGAGGGACATCCCGTATTTGGCGATGGTGTAGGCAACGTGCGGCGCGAACCAGCGTGGGTTGAGATTGAGCGGCGGCGAGAGCGTCAGGATATGCGGGTTCGCCGCGCGCTTCAGATGCGGCAGGCAGGTACGCGAGCACAGGTAGGTCCCGCGCAGATTGATGCCCATCATCAGGTCGACGCGCTTCATCGGCGTCTCGAGCGTGCCGGTGAGGCTGATCGCGGAAGCATTGTTGACGAGGATATCGATGCCGCCGAAGCGCTCGACGGTCTGCTCGACGGCGGCCAGCACCTGGTCCTCCTCGCGGATATCGGTCGCGACCGGCAGTGCCCGGCCCCCGGCGGCCTCGATCGCTTCGGCCGCGGTGTAGATCGTGCCGGGAAGCTTGGGGTGCGGCACGGTCGTCTTGGCGGCGATGACGACATTGGCGCCGTCCTGCGCCGCGCGCAGCGCAATCGCAAGGCCAATGCCGCGCGACCCGCCGGAGATGAACAACGTCTTGCCTTTGAGATCGGGCATGAGTTTCCTCCCGTGACTTGGCCTTGGCGCCGCCGCGCTCAGAACGCCTCCGCTTCGAGCTCCATCAGCGGCTTGGCGCCGGCGGCAATGTTAGCGAAGAGGGCGTTGGTCTCGGGCAGCAGGCGGCTGACGTAGAAGCGGGCCGTGGCGAGCTTCGCCTTGTAGAAGAGCGCCTCGTCGCCGGCGAGCTTCTGCTGTGCGACCTCAGCGATGCGGGCCCAGAGGTAGCCCATGGCGACGAGACCGAAGGCGCGCAGATATTCGCTCGCCGCCGCGGCCGCCTCGTCGGGATCGGCAAGGCCCTTCTGCGCGACCAGCGCCGTCACCTGCTGCAAGCGGCCGAACGCCTTCATCACCGGCGAGACGAACTCCTGCAGCGCCGGCTCGTTCATCTTCGCCTTGAGCCAGGCGTCGACCGGATGGAAGAAGCGGCGCAGCAGCCGGCCATTGTGCATGGGCATCTTGCGCCCGACGAGATCGAGCGCCTGGATGCCGTTGGCACCCTCATAGAGCATGGTGATGCGCGCGTCGCGCACCAGCTGCTCCATGCCCCATTCGCGGATATAGCCGTGACCGCCGAAGATCTGGACGCCGAGATTGGCGACGGCGAAGGCATTGTCGGTCAGCATTGCCTTGACGATCGGCGTCATCAGGCCGATGAAGTCCTCCGCCTCCTCGCGGATATCGGGATCGGGATGCCGCTCGGCCTTGTCGAGCGCCAGCGACACCCAGCCCGCGAGCGCCCGCGCCCCTTCGGTATAGGCCTTCATCGTGAGCAGCATGCGCCGCACATCGGGATGGACGATGATGGGATCGGCCGGCTTGTCGGGAAACTGCTCGCCCTTGAGCGCGCGGCCCTGAAGGCGATCCTGGGCATATTGGCGCGCGGTCTGGTAGGCGGTCTCGCCCAGCGCCAGGCCCTGCAGCCCGACGCCGAGCCGCGCCCCGTTCATCATGGTGAACATGGCCCGCATGCCCTTGTGCGCCGCGCCGACGAGGTAGCCTTCGGCCTCCTCGAAATTCATGACGCAGGTGGCGGAGGCTTTGATCCCCATCTTGTGCTCGATCGAGCCGCAGCGGACGCCGTTGCGCGGACCGAGGCTGCCATCCTCCTTGACGAGGAATTTCGGCACGATGAAGAGGCTGATGCCGCGAATGCCGGCCGGGCCGCCGGCAATGCGCGCCAACACGAGATGGACGATGTTGTCGCTCAGATCGTGCTCGCCGGCGGAGATGAAGATCTTCGTGCCGGTGATCTTGTAGACGCCGTCCTTGGCCGTCGGCTCGGCGCGGGTGCGGATCTGGCCGAGATCGGTGCCGCATTGCGGCTCGGTCAGGCACATCGTGCCGCTCCAGCTGCCGTCGACGAGATGCGGCAGGAAGGTCGCCTTCTGCGTCGCCGAGCCGTGGCGGTAGATGGCGCTGTAAGCGCCGTTGGAGAGGCCGGGATACATGCCGAAGGACATGTTGGCCGAGGACACCATCTCCTCGACGAAGAACTGCAAGGTGTGCGGCAGCCCCTGCCCGCCATAGGCGGGATCGCCGGCGACCGCGGTCCAGCCGCCCTGGCGGAAGAGATCATAAGCTTCCTTGAAGCCCTTGGGGGTGCGCACGACGCCGTTCTCGAAGGTGCAGCCCTCCTCGTCGCCGCTGCGGTTCAGCGGGAACAGCACCTCCTCGGCGATCTTGGCGCCTTCCTCGAGCACCGCCTCGAACACGTCCGGCGTTGCATCGGCGTAGCCGGGAAGCTGCGTCAGCTCGCCGACATCGAACAGCTCGCGCAGCACGAAGCGATAGTCGCGCAAGGGGGCCTTGTAGGTGGTCATCTGAGTTTACTCCGCGCCGTTCGGAGCGCCCTACCCCCCACCCCACCCTCCCCCTCAAGGGGGGAGGGAGGAGACCGGAAGTCCCCTCCCCCCTTGAGGGGGAGGGTTAGGGAGGGGGGAATGCGCGACATGAGAACTAATTCCGCAGCGGCTTGCCGGTCTCGAGCATGTGCTCGATGCGGGCGAGCGTCTTGGGCTCGTGCAGCAGCGCGAGAAAGGCGCGGCGCTCCAACGCCAGAAGCTGATCCTCCGAGGTCTCTTCGGTGATGTCGGCCTCGCCGCCGCTCAGCACCTCGGCGAGCTTCGTTGCCACCACCGCGTCATAGGCGGTGGCCTTGCCCTGGCGCACGAGATCGTCGACGCCGAGCTTCAGCGCGGCGGCGCCGGTCGGTCCGGGCAGGTTGAGCGGCACCGGCTTGGGCGGCTGGTAGTTTTCGGCGAGCGCGAGCGCCTTCGCCTTGGCGTCGGCGAGGAGGCGATCGCGGTTCATGGTGATGCCATCCGCGGGACGCAGGACCAGCATGTCGCGGGCCTCCGCCGCCGAGCGCGACACCTTGGCCAGCGCAATCTGCTCGAAGGCCTGCATCAACGGCGGCATCGGGCCGCCGGGACGCTTGGGATTGGTGACGTAGCGCGTCACGATCTCCTTGCAGCCGCCCCAGCCGGGCACGACGCCGACGCCGGTCTCGACGAGGCCGATATAGCTCTCGGCATGCGCCTGCACGGCGGCGGAATGGAGCAGGATCTCGCAGCCGCCGCCGAGCGCCATGCCGGCGGGCGCCGCGACCACGGGGAACGGCGCGTATTTCACCGCCTTGTAGGTGTTCTGTCCCTCGGCCATGCCGGCTTCGACGAAGGGCCAGAGCGCGACATTGACGGCGAAGAGAGCGAGACCGACATTGGCGCCGACGGAGAAATTCTCGGCCTCGTTGTAGATCACCATCGCCTTGAAGGCGCCGCCGCTCTTCTTCACGGTGTCGACGCCCTTGCCCAGCATCGCCATGCTGTCGTTGTCGAGGGCGTTCATCTTGCTGTGGAACTCGAGGCAGAGAACGCCGTCGCCGATGTCCCAGAGGCTGGCCGAGCCGTTGCGCGCGACCGGCTTCGAGCGCCGCTTCACGTCTTCGAGCAGCAGCACGCCCGGGCGGCGCGCGACCGGCGCGTAGCCGCCCTCGAGCGTGAGGTACTCAAGCCCGCGCTCGCTGGTGCGATAGAAGGACTTGCCCGCGGCCTGGCGCAGCAGCGGCGGCACCGGCAGCTTCTCGGCCGCGAGCAACGCCAGAACGTTGTCCGCGCCGATGCGATCGATGAGCTCGAAGGGGCCGTATTTCCAGGTGTAGCCCCATCGCATCGCCTCGTCGACGGCAACGACGGTATCGGCGATCTCCGGCACCAGCGCCGCCGCATAAGACAGCGTCAAGGCGAGGACGCGGCGCGCATACTGGCCGCCGCGATCGGGATGGCGCAGCAGCGCCTCGGGCTTGCGCTCGGCGGTGCTGGCGAGGGTCGGCTCCGCGACCGGACGGTACTGGCCGGTCGAAAGGTCGATCGCCTCGCGCACGCGGCCGCTTTCGCTCTTGGTCAGGCGGTAGAAGCCGCCTTTGCCTTTGCGGCCGGTATAGCCTTCGGCGATCATCCGGGCGATGAGCGGCCGGTCCTGCGCGAGGCGGATATAGGGATCGTCCTTGGGCAGCAGGCGCTGCATGCTCGCCGCCACCTGCGGCGTCAGGTCGATGCCGACGAGATCGAGGAGACCGAAGACGCCGGTGCGCGGCATGCCGAAAGGCCGGCCCATGATCGCGTCCGCCTCCTCGACGGTAAGGCCGAGATCGAAGGCGGCCTGCAGCGCCGATTGGATCCACATGCCGCCGATGCGGTTGGCGATGAAGCCGGGCGTGTCCTTGGCGCGGATGACGCCCTTGCCGAGGCGGAGATCGCAGAAGGCGTCGATCTCGGCGACCGCTTCGGCGCGCGTTTTCGGCCCGGCGACGAGCTCGAGGAGGCGCATGTAGCGCGGCGGGTTGAAGAAATGCGTGATGAGGAAGTCGCGCTGGAAGCTCTCGGGGAGGCCGCCGACGAGATCGCGCAGCGGAATCGTCGAGGTGTTGGAGGAGACGATCGAGCCCGGCTTGCGCACCGCGTCGATCTTGGCATAGGTGGCGTGCTTCACCTCGAGCTTTTCCAGCACCGCCTCGACGATCCAGTCGCACTCGGCGAGCTTTGCGAGATCGTCCTCGAGATTGCCGGGCGTGATGAGGCGCGCGTTGTCGCGGTGCATCAGCGGCGCCGGGTCGGTCTTGAGCAGCCGCTCGATCGCCTGCTCGGCGATAACGTTGCGGTTGGCGGCGCCGGGCGGGACGATGTCGAGGAGCAGCACCGGAAGGCCGGCATTGGCGACATGGGCGGCGATGCCGCCGCCCATCACGCCGGAACCGATGACCGCGACTTTGCCGATCGCCATGGCTCGCCTCCGCTCAGCCGCGCTCGAGGATGGTGGCGATGCCCTGTCCGCCGCCGATACATTGCGTCGCCAGCGCATAGCGCTTGCCCTCGCGCTCGAGCAGCGCGGCCGCCTTGCCGGTGATGCGCGCACCGGTGGCACCCAGGGGATGGCCGAGCGCGATGGCGCCGCCGTCGAGATTGGCCTTGGCCTCGTCGATGCCGAGCTCGCGCATGCAGGCGATCGCCTGCGAGGCGAAGGCCTCGTTGATCTCGACGATGTCGATGTCCTTGATCCCGATCCCGGCGCGCTTCAGCGCCTTTTGCGCCGCCGGCACCGGACCGATCCCCATGATCTCCGGCGCGCAGCCGGCGACGGCAATGCTCTTCAGCCGCGCCAGCACCGGCAGCTTGTTGCGCTTGGCATAGTCCTCGGTCGTGACCAGCACCGCGGCGGCGCCGTCGGTCAGCGGCGAAGAAGTGCCGGCGGTGACCGAGCCCTGCGCGTCGAAGGCGGGCTGCAGCGCCGAGAGCGCTTCCTCGCTCGTCTCCGGACGGATGCAGCCGTCCTGATCGACGGCGCCGTCCTTGGCCTTGATCGGCACGATCTCGTCCTTGAGCTTGCCGGCGGCCTGGGCTGCGGCAGCCTTCTTGTGGCTCCTGACGGCAAGCGCCTGCTGATCGCCGCGCGTCACCTGGTACTTGCGCGCGACATTCTCCGCCGTCTGACCCATCGAGATGTAGGCCCCGGGGAAATCCTTGGCGAGGACGGGATTGATCAGCGGGTTGAAGCCGGTCATCGGCACGCGGCTCATCGATTCGACGCCGGCGCAGATGAAGGCCTCGCCGGCGCCGAGCTTGATCGAGCCGGCGGCGATGTGAATCGCCTGCATCGAGGAGCCGCAGAAGCGGTTGACGGTGGCGCCGGCGACGCTGAGCGGCAGATGCGCGAGGAAGCCCACGATGCGGCCGATGTTGAGCCCCTGCTCGCCCTCGGGAATGGCGCAGCCGACGATGACGTCCTCGATGTCCTGGGGATCGATCTTGCTGCGCTCGACCAGCGCGGCGATCACCTGCGCCGCGAGATCGTCGGGGCGCACGCGGGCGAGCGCTCCCTTTTTGGCGAAATGGAAGGGCGAGCGGGCATAGCCGGCGATGACGACGTTGCTCATGAGGTTCCTTTCCGGCCGACGGCGTGCGCCGCCTGCTCTTTGCGACGGATGCTGTCCTCGATCTCGGCACCGATGGCGCGCAGCTCCTGGAGCGTCAGCGCGATCTCCTGCTGCTGGCGCTCGAGCTCGGCGATGCGGGCGCGGCCCCGGACCAGCGTGGCGCGGAGCTGCTCCAGATGGTCAGGATCGACGTCATAGAGGTCGAGCAGCTCCTTGATGTCGGCGAGCGCGAAGCCGAGGCGCTTGCCGCGCAGGATGAGCTGAAGCCGGGCGCGGTCGCCGGAACCGTAGATGCGGTTGCCGCCAATGCGCTGTGGCCGCAGCAGCCCCTGATCCTCGTAGAAGCGGATGGCGCGGGGGGAGACGCCGAACTCGGCCGCGAGGTCGCCGATGGCGTAGAGCCGCTCGGCGCCCGGGCCGGCCGGAACGGTTCTGGCCGAGATGATCATGACGTTAACGTCACATGCATGACGCTAACGTAAGGCTTGGGCCGCGGCTTGTCCAGCGCAAAATGGCGGGGTGGCGGGGACTAGATTTCCCGGGTGCCGGCGGCGGCGGTGTTGCCGAGCTCCTCGAGCGCGGCGGGATCGCGAATGATGATCCAGCCCTCGGCGAGCTCGATGAAGCCGCGGCGGTGCCATTCGCGCAGGCAGCGATTGACGCTCTCGCGCGTGCCGCCGATCATGCTGCCGAGCTCGCGTTGGGAGAGCGCGAGCTTCGCCTGCGCCGCGCCGCCGCTGAGCCGCATCAGTGCCTTGGCGAGCCGGGTCGGCAGCCCGAGGAAGGCGATCTCGCCGATCTGCTGGTCGGTGCGGCGCAACCGCTCGCACAGCAGCTCGAGCAGTTTGATGGCGATGCTGGGATGGCGCTCGAGATAGCCCAGCATGTCGCGGCGCTCCAGCACCAGCAGATCGCAATTGGTGAGCGCCACGGCGTCGGCGCTGCGCTCCTTGCCGTCGAGCAGCGCGATCTCGCCGATCACCTCGCCGGTGCCGAGATCGGCGAGAACGATCTCCTTGCCGTCGGGCGAGGGCGCGCTGATCCGGACCGTGCCGGCGAGCACCGCCATCATGCTTTGCCCGGGCTCGCCGATGCGGAAGATAATGTCGCCGGCGGCAAAACGGCGGCGATGCGCATGCGTTGCCAGCGAGCGCAGCGCCTCTTCGTCGAGCCCGGCGAAGAGGGCGACCCGCCGCAGCATGCGTCCCGCATCATCGCGCGCAGAATCCGGCGCGTTCGACAAGAGGCTCTCCACCCGGGTTCCCAACCGCCCCTATTGTCGCACCGCACCGCCGATCTCGTCCAGCGCCGCGACCGCCTTCGCCTGCCAGAACCCCATGCCCATTTCGGCGTAGAGCCGGACGGCTTCAGCAAGCTCCGCGCGCGCCTCCTCGGGCCGGGCGAGGTCGCGCAGCAGCAGCCCCCGCTCGAGCCGGCAATGCGCCAGCTCCGGCCGCAGCCCCAGCGCCTCGGCACGGGCAATGGCGCGGTCGAAATGGGAGTTGGCCTCCCCGAGGCGCGCGAGGCGCCCCAACGAAGCCGCCAGCACACGCAGTGCCGTCACCTCGACCGTGCCATAGCCATGGGCCCGCCCAAGCTCCAGCGCCTGCATCGCCAATGCGACCGCGGCATCGAGGTCGCCGCCGGCAAGCTTTGCATAGCCCAACAAGGCGGATGACCATGCCTCACCGTAACGGAGCCCGTTGGCGCGCTGCGTTGCGAGCGCGCGCGACAACAGGGCCACCCCTTCGGTAGCGCGCCCGCATTCGCTGTGAACCGTGCCCAGCACAGCGGCGATCACGGGAAGGAAGTAGCGGACCTGCATCTTCTCGCAGAGGCGCAGCGCCTCCTCCAGAACTGCCCTGCTCTCGCCCATCGCGCCGCGGTAGGACAGCACCCAGCCGCGGCACCAGGCGGCATGCACCTGGTCGTAGGAGCGCTTTCCCTCGGCGGCGATCGCTATGGCGTCGGCGGCGAATTTGTCCGCCGCAGCGAAGTTGCCGGCGAACGCATTGGCGGAAGCGAGGACGTGCAGCGTCAAAATCGAACTGGTGCCGGTCGTGCCGAAGCGCTGGTGGCGGAACTCGCTGCTGCGCCAGTCGATTCCCGCATCCAGCGTCGACCGAGCCTCGGCGAGCTCGCCGCGCCAAAGATGGGCCTGCGCGACGAAGATCCGGGCGGAGATCGAGAGTCCCTCATCCCCGAGCCTTCCGGCCAAATTCAGGGCAAGCCGACCTGCGGCGATGGCGGCTTCGCTGTCGCCGAGGTGGTTGCTGATCGCCGCCTCGGAGATGGCGATGACGCCGAGACGTCGATCGTCGCCGATTTCGACGGCCATCCCCTTGGCTTCGCGCACGATCTGCTCGATGCGCGCGAAGTCTCCCGTTGGCGCCGCGAGCGCGGCGCGCATCATCAGCCGCACATCGATCCCCCGCATCAGGAATTCGCGGCTGCGCGGCAGGAATTTCAGCGTCTCTAGCGCCTGCTCAAGCAGCCGGATGGCGCCAGAATAGGCCGACAGGTCGAGGGCGCGGCTTGCAGCCTGGACGAGATACTGCAGCGCCTTCGGCCAAAGCTCGCCCTGGAACGCGTGATGCGCCAGGACATGGGCCGGCTCCCCGCCGCGCCGCTCCATGGCTTCGAAAACCGCGTGGTGGAGCGTCCTGCGACTCGACAGCAGCAGCGTGTCATATGCGACGTCGCGAGTGAGCATGTGCTCGAAGAAGACGCCAGCCGCCACGAGGCGCAGAAAGCCGGCGCGCTCGAGACCCGCGAGGCGCGCCTCTACTTCTGCTTCGGGGAGATCGGCCACAGTCTGCAGGATGTCTCGCGGCACGTCGTAGCCGATTACTGAGGCGAGGTGGAGCAACTCCTTCTCGGGCGGAGGGAGGCGGTCGATCCGCGAGGCCAGTACCAGCTGCACATTGGAGGGCACGCGAATGTCCTCGACATTCATCCGCCGGCGATAGCCGGGAAACGTATCCTCAAGCGCGCCGGTTTCGGCCAGCGCCCGGCTTGTTTCTTCCAGAAAGAACGGAACACCCCCCGTCTTCACTGCAAGATGCTGGCGCAGCGGCGCCAGCTCCGCATCGCCACCGAGGAGATGGAGAAGCATCTCCTCGCCGGCCTCGGGCGAAAGCGGCTCGACGCGCAAAGCCATCGCATGAGCATGACCCGCGGCGCCAATCGCTTCTCCCGATCGCTGCGTCGCAATGATCAGCAGCCGCAGGTGCTCGGCGCGGGCTGCCAGCATCGAAACCACGGCCGCCGATTCGGTATCCGCCCATTGCAGGTCCTCGAAGACCAGCAGCAGCGCCCGTTCCCGACACAGCGCCGCAATCCAGTTGGCAACGGCATCGAGCGTATAGCGGCGGCGGGCATCGGCATCGAGCGCACGCCACTCGCCGTCGTCGACGGCGATCCCGAGAATCGAGCAGAGCGCCGGATAAGCCCATCGGCCGCTCACGCCCGTCACCGCGGCGCGCAGCCGATCGGCGGCAACGGCATCCTCCTCGTCGAGGCCGAGCCAGCTGCCTAGCAGCATCGCCGGCATGGCATAGGGCGCGTTGATCGAGAACGGCATGGCGCCGCTGCGCAAGACGATCCAGGTGTCGGTGCGGAAATCCCGAAGGAATTCATGCACCAGCCGTGATTTGCCGGACCCGGCATCGCCCGACAGCACCACCATGCGCCCGGCCCCCGCGACGGCGCGGGCGGCCAGCTCGCGAAGCACCGCAAACTCGGACTCGCGGTTCACCAAGGGCGTCAGCCGAGCCGTGGCACGCGCGTCCCACAATGTGCGCATCGGTGTC
>DASQSR010000419.1:0-2933 GCA_035642295.1 Allostellaceae bacterium
TCCTTTCCTCCTCAGATGGACGACGCTCACCCGGCGGATACCCATGCCGCGGCCGACGCCGCTCATACGCCAGCTCAGCCTTGAAAGTTTCACCCGCGCAGTTTTGCAAAACGAACCCAATTTGGTACGCGGCGAGAGATCCTCAGCGCCCGAGTTCTACCAGCGCTATACCCTCGTCGGAGAAGACCCCTTTGTCGTCGCGATCGACGGGGCCGGGCCCGATCTAGAGTTTTCCGCCTGGGACTATGCAAGGGAACGAAGCGAGGTCATGTGCAGACCCGAAAGCCTCAGTCGCAAATGACCGAGGCCGGCGGAAATCCGCGACGAACCGACGAGCCGACGCCCTACGCCGGCTTCGGCTCGGCGCGGGGCGGCGCGCTGAGGCGCGGCGTTCGGACCTGGTCCTCGCTGACCGCCTCGATCGTGTCGACGCGGCGGCTGAAGCCCTCGAAAATCGCGCCCTGCTCGATCGAGAGCGAGACGTGGGTGACGTCCGCCACGACCCGGGCGGTCCGCGCCAGCACGACCGAGGTGGCGGTGAGCCGGCCGGCGAGATTGCCGGCGATGATGGCGATGTCGGCCTCGACCGCGCCGGTGATCGACCCGCCCTCGCCCAAGGTCAGCTTCCGCGCGACGACATCGCCCTTGACCGAGCCGCTGATATGCAGCTCGCCCTGGCTCACGATGTCGCCTTCGATCTTGAGATCGTCGCTCAGGATCGACGGCGCGGCGGGGCGGCTCGAGGGTCCCGGCCGCTCGCCAATCTCACTGCCCGTTTGCTTGAACCACATTTTTGCCCGCCTGCAAAAATTTCTCCGGATCCAGCGCCACGCCGTCGACCAGCACTTCGTAGTGCAGATGCGGCCCCGTGCTTCGTCCCGTGCTCCCCAGCTCGCCGATCAGGTGGTGAGCCCCGACCCTCTGGCCGCGCGCCACGAGGAACCGGTGAAGATGCGCATAGCGCGTGACGATGCCGTGCCCGTGGTCGATTTCGACCACCTTGCCGTAACTGTCTTTCACTCCGGTAAAGATCACGACGCCGGGCGCGGTGCTGTAGACCGGCGAGCGATAGGGTGCCACCAGGTCGAGGCCGGGATGGAAGGCCTGGCGGTGATTGATGGGATCGAGCCGCGCGCCGAAGCCGCTGCCGAGCTCGTAATGGTCGAGCGGCGCGGCCAGCGGCAAGGTTTTCAGGATTTTGCGCAGCTGCGCCGTGCGCGCGCTGTTGGCCGCGGAGAGGTCCTTCTTCGTCAGCGGGATGAAGGGACCGCCTTCGCCCTCCGGCACGCTGTCGATGGTGTTGAGCATCTTCTCGACATCGAGGCCGGTCGAGGCAAGCACGCGCTCGAGCTCGCCGCTGCTGCCGGCGGCGCGCATCGCCGCGGGCGCGTTCTCGCTGTGCTGATTGGCGGGAGCCGTGTCCTCGTCCGTCGGCGGGGCGGCAGCGACGGTGCCGGCTGCCGCCGGCGGCGCGCTCTCGCTGTGCTGATCGGCCGGCCGGTCGGCGATCGAGCGCTGCGGCGCCGCGGGCGCGGCCGGGGCCTCGGCGGCGTTGGGCGTGATCGGCGCCAGCGCCGCGCCGTGCTGCAGCTCCAGGAGCCGCGTCTGCAGCCGGTCGCGCTCGGCCAGCGTCTTGTCGTGCTCGGCCGCCAGCTGCTGCAGGCGCCGCTCATTGCTGGCGAGGTCGGCCTTGGCCTGGTTGGTTCGGGAATTGGCGCTCTCGAGCTCGCCCTCGAGCTGGCGCACCCGGCTCTGCAGCGCCTGGCGCTGCGCATCCGATTGCTTCAGCTCGCCGCGATTGGCGTCGAGCGTGGTGTTGAGCTGCGCCAGATTCTGCGAGCGGTTGGTCGCCGCCTGTTGCGCCTGCTGCAATTGCTGTTTCAGCGCCGTCTCGTCGGTGAGAGCCCGGTCGCGTGCGTCCTCGAGCGCCTTGATTCGCACCTGGACGTCGTCCACCGCCGCCTGGCCTTGCGCGACGGTACCCCCGCCGGTACCCGCGCCGCCCTGCGCCAGTTGCTCGTTGGCCGCGTCGAGCTGATGCTGAAGGTGGTCGAGCCTCGCCTGGACCTCGGGCGGCGCCCCCGCGGCCCCTGCGGCACCGTGATGCAGCGCGCCGGTCACGCCATAGGCGATCAGGACGACGAGAGCGAAAAGACCGGCGGCGATCGCGATCTGCGTGCGCCGGCCCAACGTGATGTAGCTCACCCGGCCCTCGGCCCGCACCAGGATCTGGCGCTCGGGAAACAGCCGCCGAGCCGATCTGACCATCCTGCCGAGCAAATCCCCTCCGCCATCAACGCCCCACCCGCCGCCGGCATGCCCGAGATAGCCGTCGGTCCGAAACGCGGTCCCCCCCATGAGGACGCCCGGTGAACGCCCGCGAAACCAGGTTCCGGGACGGAGCCTGCGGCGCCCTGGCGCCGAAGCGGCAACTGCGGGTTTCGGTTCCCGCCCGCGATTCACCATGGGGACCCTACCCACTGGCCCGACGGCTGGCAAGCCGTTTCGCCCCCGTTCCGGCCGCGGCCGGGCCTAGGTGCAGGCATAGACGGCGAGCTTGGCGTCGCCGCTGCGGTCGATGGTCTGCAGCTTGGCGTGCTTGCCGTATTGCTGGCAGTAGCTCTCCGCGCGCTGATTGGCAGGGCCGATGTCGTCGCCTTCGACGCGATAGGAAATTCCTGGCGGCGGCGCGCTGACAGTCGCGTGGTGCATCCCGGCACAGGCGGCAAGGAGGCCCGTTGCCGCCAACACCAACAGCATCCGGCCCATGGCGCGTCGTCCCCGGCAGATTGCTCCGCCGAAGATACGCCGCCGCCTCTCGCTCGGTTCCCGGCCGGCCGTCGCTCCCACGGGTGGGAGCCGGGCGTGATCCCTGCCCGGGCCGGGTTGGCCGCTACTCGCAACACACCATCCCCCAATCAAGCGCTGAGACA
>DASQSR010000420.1:0-2014 GCA_035642295.1 Allostellaceae bacterium
TAGGACCAACGAGATTCAAGAATTGCCGGGCGGCAAGGCCGCCAGTGCGCCGCCGCGGCCGTAAAATCCTTCGACAAAAGCCAGCCCGGCTTTACGATCGGCGGCCGGCCATCGGGCCTCAGCGCTTATCTCTAGGTAATTGGCGAGAACTCTGCTAAGTCCGCCTTAAGGTCGGGCCCTCTATGAGCTGCGGCGCGGGCGGGATTGCCGGCGAGCGACAGCGCCGCAGCGCGCGGCAGGGAGTGGGGTTGCTCTTGGTCATAGTACGTCACCGATGGCTCGCCGCCCTCCGCTGATCTGCCACATCATCTATCGGCTGGCGGTGGGCGGCCTGGAGAACGGCCTCGTCAACATCATCAACAACCTCCCGGACGAGGATTATCGCCACGCCATCATCTGCGTGACGCAGTCGACCGATTTCCGCCGCCGCCTTCGCCGGGATGACGTCGAGATCCGCGAGGTTGGCAAGCGACCGGGCAATGATCTCGCCGCCTATGGCCGCATGTGGCGCGTGTTGCGGCACCTGCAGCCGGACGTCGTCCATACGCGCAACCTGCCGGCGCTGGACATGATCCTCCCCGCCTGGCTGGCGCGGGTGCCGCGCTTCGTGCACAGCGAGCACGGCCTCGACCTCATCGAAATCGACGGACGGCACGCGCGCTACAACACGCTGCGGCGGCTGAGCCGGCTGGCGGTCGACCGGTACGTCACCGTCTCGGCCGATCTCGAGCGCTGGATGCGGCAAGAGATCGGCGTTCCGCCGGCGCGGCTGCAGACGATCTACAACGGCGTCGACACGGAGCGCTTCGCGCCGACCGGCGACGATCCCGCGGTCCTGCCGCCGGGCTTCGACCCGCCGGGAGCGCTGGTCCTCGGCACGCTCGGCCGGCTCGATCCGCTCAAGAACCAGATCGCGCTGGCGCAGGCCTTCTGTGAGGCGCTGGCGCGGCGGCCCGAGCTGCGGCGGCGCCTGCGGCTGGTGATCGTCGGCGACGGCGCGCTGCGGCGGGAGGTCGAAGCGGCGCTGGCGGCGGGCAACGCGCTCGAGCTTGCCTGGCTGCCGGGCTTCCGCGACGACACGCCGCGGATCTACCGCGCCCTCGACCTCTTCGTGCTGCCGTCGCTGCGCGAAGGCATCTCGAACACCATTCTCGAGGCCATGGCGAGCGGCCGCCCGGTACTGGCCACGCGGGTCGGCGGCACCCCGGAGATCGTGCCCGATGGCGTGGTCGGGCGGCTGGTGCCGCCGGCGGATCCCGCAGCGCTCGCCGCCGCCATCCTCGACTATGCCGACGACCGCGCCTTGCTGCGGCGCCATGGCGAGGCGGCACGGGCGCATGTGCTCGCCCGCTTCAGCCTCGCCGCCATGATCGCGAGCTACGATCGCCTCTACCGGTCGCTGCTGCCGCAGTGAGCCTTAGCGACGGCGTGCGGCGAGCGCCTCCTCGAAGAGTGCGACGACGCGGCGGGCATTGCTCGCCCACGTCAGTTCCTGGGCGTCGATGGCGGCGCGCGCCGCCCGCCCGAGGCGCTGGCGCAGCCCGGCATCGGCGCACAACCGAGTGATCGCCGCGCGTAGGCCGCCATCGTCCGCCGGATCGAACAGCAGCGCGTTCTCGCCGTCGCGAAGCACCTCGCGGATATTGGCCGTGGCCGGCGCCGCAATCGGCCGGCCCAAAGCCATGTACTCGAAAAGCTTCAAAGGGGAGGCATAGTCGACGACGCGCGGCTGGATCGCCACATCGAAGGCCGCAACATAGTCCGGAATGGCCTCGCGCGGGACAAGCCCGGCGAAAGTGACCCGCTCGGCGACCCCGCGCGCCGCGGCGCGCTCGCGCAGGGCCGGCACCGCCGGCCCGTCGCCAACGATAAGAAGATGCATGTCACGCGCCGCCCCAAGATCGGCAACGAGATCGACCACTCGGTCGAGCCCATGCCAGTCACGCACGAAGCCGGTGAAGCCGAGCACGGTGCACCCGTCGAGGCGGAAGCGCGCGCGGACCGCCGACCCGTC
>DASQSR010000421.1:0-4032 GCA_035642295.1 Allostellaceae bacterium
GCCGCCCTTGCCGGCGGCATCCCGACCCTCGAAGAGAACGACGACTTTTTCCTTCTGATGGGCGACCCAGTCCTGCAGCTTGATCAGCTCGGCCTGGAGCTTGAGCAGGGCGCGAAAATAGTCCGCACGCGGCAGCGACGGCGGATGAGCCTTGCGGTAGATCTTCGCGACTTCGAGCGACAGCTCCGGCTCTTCGAGCTCGAGCTCGGCATCCTCGTCATGATCGTCGGCGAGCTCAGCCTCGAGCCAGTCCTGGGCGTCTTGCCGATCGGTTGGCGTCGCCATCGTGTTTCTCCCGTCCTGGTTCGCGCCGTTAGCCTAGCCGGACGTGGCCGCCATCGGGAAGAAGGAAGATGTCGAGGCGCCGTCTCAAATTCGCAACAATCGCCTTGCCCGCGGAAGCGCGCATCCAGGGCTTCGCCTGCGATGACCGGCGCGCGTCTCCTGGGCGGGGACGGCGGGATGAGGATCGAGATTCAAAGTGCCTTTCGCAGCGTCTGCCGCGCGCGCACGGAAACCGCTACTCGGGGCCCATCGGCGACCATTGCCAGTCGCGGATCTCGGGGAGGTCCTCGCCGTAGCGGCAGATATAGGCCTTGTGCTCGATCAGCTTGTCGCGCAGCGCCTGCTTGGCGTAGGCGGCGAGGTAGCCGAGCTTGGGCACGCGGTCGATCACGTCCGAGGCGAGATGGAAGCGGTCGAGCTCGTTGCGCACCGCCATGTCGAAAGGCGTGGTCGTGGTGCCTTCCTCCTTGTAGCCGCGGACGTGGAAGTTGTCGTGGTTGGTGCGCCGGTAGGTCAGGCGGTGGATGAGCGCGGGATAGCCGTGATAGGCGAAGATCACCGGCTTGTCGGTGGTGAAGAGCGCGTCGAAATCGCTATCCCTGAGGCCGTGGGGATGCACGCTGCGCGGCTGCAGCGTCATCAGATCGACGACGTTCACCACCCGGATCTTGAGCCCGGGCAGTTGCTGCAGCAGCAGATCGACGGCGGCCAGCGTCTCGAGCGTCGGCACGTCGCCGGCGCAGGCCATGACGACATCGGGCTCGCTGCCGCGATCGTTGCTCGCCCATTCCCAGATGCCGATCCCGGCGCTGCCGTGCTTCACCGCCTCGTCCAGGCCGAGCCATTGCGGCTCCGGCTGCTTGCCGGCGACGATGACGTTGATGCGGTTCCAGCTGCGCAGGCAATGGTCGGTGACGAAGAGCAGCGTGTTGGCGTCGGGCGGCAGGTAGATGCGCACGATGTCCGACTTCTTGTTGGCGACATGGTCGATGAAGCCGGGATCCTGGTGGCTGAAGCCGTTGTGGTCCTGGCGCCAGACATGCGAGGTCAGGAGATAGTTGAGCGAGGGAATGGGACGCCGCCAGGGAATCTCGCGGCACGACTTCAGCCACTTCGCATGCTGGTTGAACATGGAATCGACGATGTGGATAAAGGCCTCGTAGCAGTTGAAGAGGCCATGCCGGCCGGTCAGCAGATAGCCTTCAAGCCAGCCCTCGCAGGTATGCTCGGAGAGGATCTCCATCACCCTTCCGCCCGGCGCCAGATGGTCGTCATAGGGGAAGCGCTCCGCCTCCCAGGCGCGCCCCGTCGCCTCGAAGACGTGCTGCAGCCGGTTGGACGCGGTCTCGTCGGGGCCGAAGATGCGGAAGTTGCGGCGGCTTTCGCTGGCGCGGAGCGTATCGCGAAGATAGGCGGCCAGGATCGTCGTCGATTCCGCGTGCGGCTTTCCCGGCTGGTCGACGGCAACGGCGTAAGCGGCGATGTCGGGCAGGTCGAGGGCGCGCATCAAGAGGCCGCCATTGGCGTGCGGGTTGGCGCTCATGCGCCGGGCGCCGGCAGGCGCGAGCGCGGCGATGTCCGGCAGGAGCACGCCATGCTCGTCGAAGAGCTCGCCCGGCCGGTAGCTCTTCATCCAGGCCTCGAGCAGCCGGAGATGCCCGAGCTTCGTCATGTCGGCGATCGGCACCTGGTGAGAGCGCCAGAAGCCCTCGGTCTTGAGCCCGTCGACCTCCTTGGGCCCGGTCCAGCCCTTCGGCGTCTTCAGGATGATCATCGGCCAGACCGGACGGGTCTTCGACCGCCCTTGCCGCGCCGCGGCCTGGATGTCGCGGATCTCGCCGAGCGCCGCATCGAGCGTCGCGGCCATGAGCTGATGCATCGCCGCGGGATCGTCGCCCTCGACCAGGAAGGGCTTGTAGCCGTAGCCGATGAAGAGGCTGCGCAGCTCTTCGGCGCCGATGCGCGCGAGGATCGTGGGATTGGCGATCTTGTAGCCGTTGAGATGGAGGATCGGCAGCACCGCGCCGTCCGTCACCGGGTCGAGGAACTTGTTGGAGTGCCAGGAGGTCGCCATCGGGCCGGTCTCGGCCTCGCCGTCACCGACGACGCAGGCGACGACGAGGTCAGGATTGTCGAAGGCGGCGCCGTAGGCGTGCGCGAGCGCATAGCCGAGCTCGCCCCCTTCGTTGATCGAGCCCGGCGTCTCGGGCGCGACGTGGCTGGGGATGCCGCCGGGGAAGCTGAACTGCTTGAAGAGGCGCTGCATGCCGGTCAGGGTTTGCGGCACGTGCGGATAGATCTCGCTATAGGTGCCTTCGAGCCAGGTATTGGCGACGATGCCCGGGCCGCCATGACCGGGGCCGGCGATGAAGATCATGTCGAGGTCGCGCGCCTTGATGACGCGGTTGAGGTGCACGTAGACGAAGTTGAGCCCCGGCGTCGTCCCCCAATGGCCGAGGAGGCGCGGCTTGACGTGCTTGAGCGCGAGCGGCTCGCGCAACAGGGGATTGTCGAGCAGGTAGATCTGCCCAACCGACAGATAATTCGCGGCGCGCCACCAGGCGTCGAGCCGCTCGAGTTCGGTCGCCGACAAGGGGCCGCCAACCGGCTGACGCGCTTTGCTGTCGGACATGAGAAGCTCCTTCCGCGATAGCGTTCGAGCAGAGATCGAACGCCCAATCGCCGGCCGGGTTGCTCTCTGGCATACTGCGGCGCGCGTGGACACCGCCGGAACCGATAACACCCAAGACGCGGCCGTCGTCGAGCTGACGGCGGTGGTCGTCGCCGTGACGCAGGAGGAGCCGCGGGTCCTGACGCTTCAGGACGGGCGGGCGCTGCCGTCGGGCCCGCTGGAATCGGCGCACCCCACCTTGCAGACGGGCCTGCGCTCCTGGGTGGAGCGGCAGACGCACCATCCGCTCGGCTATATCGAGCAGCTCTACACCTTCGCCGACCGCGACCGCAGGCGCGACGGCGGGCGGGTCATCTCGATCAGCTATCTGGGCCTCACGCGCGAAGCCGAGGCGCCCGACGGCGAGGAAGGCAGCTGGCAGGACTGGTACCGCTATTTCCCGTGGGAGGATTGGCGCGCCGGGGCGCCGCCCTGGCTCAAGGACATTCAGCGGCAGCTGCGGCAATGGGCGAAAGCGGCAGATGATGGGACGACGCGCCGCCATCGCCTGCGCCGCGTCGATGTCGGCTTCGGCGACGATCCCTGGAACGAGGAGCTGGTGCTGCAGCGCTATGAACTGCTCTACGAGGCGGGGCTCGTTCCCGAAGCGGGGGCGAGCCCGGGACCGTCGCTGCCGGGAGAGGCGATGATCCTCGACCATCGCCGCATTCTCGCCACCGCCATCGCGCGGCTCAGGGCCAAGATCAAGTACCGCCCGGTGGTGTTCGAGCTGCTGCCCGAGAGCTTCACCCTGCTGCAGCTGCAACGGGCGGTGGAAGCGCTCGCCGGGCGGCGGATGCACAAGCAGAATTTCCGCCGCCTCATCGACCAGCAAGGGCTGGTGGAGGAGACCGGCGCGATCGCCGCCGGCGCCGCCGGTCGCCCCGCCAAGCTGTTCCGCTTCCGCCGCGAAGTGCTGGCCGAGCGCGCCGTCTCCGGCACCAAGCTGCCGCTGTCGCGCTCGGCGTGAGAGGGCGCGTGTGTCAGTCGGAAGGCCCCGGCAGATAAGCTGCCCACGCGCCGTGCGTCCTTCGACAAGCTCAGGATGAGGCACATCGAGTATGGCCCCTGCCAAG
>DASQSR010000422.1:0-7767 GCA_035642295.1 Allostellaceae bacterium
TACACCAATGACTCACCTTTTTCCCCGGGGGAGCCCCGCGAGCGCCCGGCGCTCGTCGGGGTCGGCGCCAGCGGTTGCGCAAGCAACCGCGGAAGCCGCACAGCGCGGACGAGCCCTGAACCGCGCTCTTAGGACGCCGCCGCCGCGGCGCCGCGGCGCAAATGGCGGACCAGCTGCTGCGCCTGCGCCGGCAGGTGCTCGAGGCGGCGGACGCAGACGCTGAGGCGGCGCAGCGACCAGGGATCGCTGAGCGGCGCGAGCCGGATCGCCAGCGAGCGGCAGCTGCGCCGCGCCGCGGTTTCCGGGATCACCGCCAGCCCGACGCCTTTTTCCACCATCCGGCAGATGGCGTCGAACCCGTTCAGCCTGACGCGCAGCTTGAGCGGCCGGCCCGACTGGCGCGCGTGCTGCGCCAGATGCTGTTGCAGCGCGCTGTCGCCGGCCATGCCGACAAAGTCGTGCTCCAGCAGGTCGCGAAAGGCGAGGCCACGCCGGCCCGCGAGCGGATGCTCCCGCGGCGTCACCAGCACCAGCCGGTCGGTGGCGAACGGGAAGCTCTGGAGGCCGCCGAGATCGGCGATGTCGGCGACGATGCCGACATCGGCGAAGCCTTCCGCCACCGCCCGGACGATGTCGAAGCTCGGCCGCTCCTCGACATCGACGTCGATGCCGGGATGCTGGACCAGGAATTCCTGAAGCGCTTCCGGCAGGAACTCGCTCAGCGCCGAGGTATTCGCCAGCAGCCGCACATGCCCCTTGAGCCCCTGCGCATATTGGCCGAGCTCGCTGCTCAGCTGCTCGACCTGCTGCAGCACGAGCCGCGCATGATGCACAAGAGCGCGTCCGGCCGGCGTCAGGCTGACACCGCGTCGGCCGCGCTCGAGCAGCTTGAGGCCGAGCCCTTCCTCCATGCCGCGGATGCGCTCACTCGCCGAAGGCAAGGCGAGGTTGGCGCGCGCGGCGCCGCGCGTGATGCTCGCCGCCTCGGCGACATGAAGGAAGAGCCGGAGATCGACGAGATCGAAGCGCATCGAGCCTCTCCGCTGCCTTCGCCGGCGCCGAAGCCCGGCTGCGGCAGTTCCAAATTGCCGGTCGGCCGCGACTATATCACGCTCGCGCCATGTCCTCGGTCGAGACGCTGGTCGCGCTGGTCACCCTCACTTTCGTGCTCGCCGGCGGGGTCAAGGGCGTGACCGGCATGGGGCTGCCGACGGTCGCCATGGGCGTCTTGGGGCTGCTGATGGCGCCGGCCGAAGCCGCCAGCCTGCTCCTCGTTCCCTCGCTGGTGACCAACCTCTGGCAGGCGCTGGCCGGCCGGCGCGATCGCACGCTGCTGCGCCGCATGGCGCCGATGCTGCTTGCCGTCGCCGTCGCCACCTGGCTCGGTGCCGGCATCCTGACCGGCGCCGCGACGACGACGGCGACGACGGCGCTGGGACTGGCGCTCATGGCTTACGCGATCCTGGGTCTCGTCCGGCTCGAGCTCCGCCTGCCGCCCGCGGCCGAGCCGTGGCTCTCGCCGCTGATCGGCGCCGCGACCGGGCTCGTCACCGGCGCCACCGGCGTCTTCGTCATTCCCGCCGTGCCTTACCTGCAAGCGCTCCGGCTGCCCAAGGAGGAGCTGGTTCAGGCGCTCGGCCTCTCCTTCACCGTCTCGACGCTGGCGCTCGCCGGCGGGCTTGCCAGCCGCGGCGTGCTGCACCTTGCCGGCGGCGGGGCCTCGTTGCTCTGCACCGCCCCGGCGCTTGCCGGCATGGCGCTGGGGCAGAAGCTGCGCGAGCGCGTCGCCGCCGAGACCTTCCGCCGGCTGTTCTTCCTCGGCCTGCTGCTGCTCGGCGCCGACCTCGCCGCGCGCGCCGTGCTGTAGCTAGAGCACTTTGCGCACGATGTGATGCCGGTTGCTGGTATAGGGCCTGACTTCGCTCGGCCAGCGCCCCAGCTCCACCGCCTCGGTCCAGGCCTTGCTGATGAGCACATCGGGGCTGTCGATCTCATAGAGCGCGACGTAGCGCGGTGTGTCTTCGCCCGCGAGCCGCTTGGTCGCGCCGCCGACGGTGAGGCTCGCGGGCTCGGTGCGCAGCCGCGTCACCCGCCGCACGCCCGGCACCTTCATGAGGTTCGGCACGTGCTCCTGATCATAGACCTCGTTGAACAGCGCCTCCTTCTCCGGCGTCACATCCATGCTGACCACGAACACGTATTTGGTCTCGACCGGCATTCCACCCTCCTGCAAGGCCTCTCATTCAGCCACTCTCGCCGCGGCAAAATCAACCGCGCTCCGGTTTCTGGAACGCGGCGTCGATCGGCACCTGCAGGGCGAAGGCGAGCTTGTTGGTCTCGTTCGCCATGCCGATCACCGCCAGCACCTCGCCCCACATCGCCTCGGTCATCCCGGCCTTGCGCGCCGCCGCGCCGTGCGAGGCGATGCAGTAGCCGCAGCCGTTGGTGACGCTCACCGCGAGATAGAGCATCTCCTTGGTCACGGCATCGAGCGCGCCCGGCGCCATGATCTCCTTCACGCTCTCCCAGGTCCGCTTCAAGGTCGGCGGATGGACGGCGAGCGCCTTCCAGAAATTGTTGACGTCGGCGACGCCGCGGGTCCGCTTGATGTCGTCATAGACTTGGCGCACCTCGGCGCTCGCCTCCTCGTACTGCACCAGATCGGCCATGGTTCAGCCCCCTGCGCTTGGGATCGGGACGGGACGGCGCGTCAGCTCGCCGCGCTGCGGTTCCTGAAGCGGCCGAGATCGGCCTCGCTGAGGCGCACGGCAAGATGGGCCTCGTGCTCGTCGTCGCGCCGGCTCACCACCTCGCCATGGCGATAGAGCCAGGCGAGCGCGGCGCCGTCGCTCACCGGCACGTCGAGATGGACGAGGCTGCGATCGCCCTCGAGCCGGCCGTCGAGAAGGCCCATCAGGGCGTCGCAGCCTTCGCCGGTCACGGCCGAAAGGGGAACGACGTCGCGGTTGCGCCGCGCCTGGCTCTGCAGCATGGCGCGCTGCTCGGCGTCGAGCAGATCGATCTTGTTGAGCGCTTCGACCATGCCGTTTTCGACCGTCTCGCCGAGGCCGAGATCGCCGAGCACGGCATGGACGTCGTTCTTCTGCGCCTCGCTGTCGGGATGGTGCATGTCGCGCACATGGACGACGAGATCGGCCTCGGTCACCTCCTCGAGCGTGGCCCGGAAGGCGGCGACGAGCGGCGTCGGCAGCTCGGAGACGAAGCCGACCGTGTCCGACAGGATCGCGTGCCGCCCCGAGGGCAGCGGCAGGCGCCGCAAGGTCGGATCGAGCGTCGCGAACAGCTTGTCCTCGGCGACGACGGCGGCGCGCGTCAGCCGGTTGAACAGCGTCGACTTGCCGGCATTGGTGTAGCCGACCAGCGCCACCACCGGATAAGGCACGCGCTTGCGCGCGCCGCGATGGAGCGCCCGCGTGCGCTTCACGTCCTCGAGCTCGCGCTTCAGCTTGGCGATGCGCTCGCCGATGAGGCGCCGGTCGATCTCGAGCTGGCTCTCGCCGGGTCCGCCGAGGAAGCCGAAGCCGCCGCGCTGGCGCTCGAGATGGGTCCAGGACCGCACCAGGCGCGAGCGCTGGTAGCTGAGCGCCGCCAGCTCGACCTGGAGCTGGCCTTCGCGGGTGCGTGCCCGGGCGCCGAAGATCTCGAGGATGAGGCCGGTGCGGTCGATGACCTTGCATTTCCAGCGCCGCTCGAGGTTGCGCTGCTGCACCGGCGTCACCGTCGCGTCGATCACCGCGACGGTGATCTCTTTCTCGGCGATCCCTTGGGCATAGGCCTCGACCGCGCCGCTGCCGATCAGCGTCGCCGGCCGCCAGCGCGTCACCTTCGCCACCGCCGCGTCGACGACGTCGAGATTGATCGCGCGCGCCAGGCCGACCGCCTCCTCGAGCCGCGCCTCGGGCGAACGCACCCCGTCCTCCGGCGCGCCTGGGGCGAGCCGGAGGACGGGGTGAAGCACCAGGCAGCGCCCGGTCGAGACGCCTTGTCCGTCCCGCGGCGCGGCCATGCGGCTAGACTTCGTCGCCTTTCTCGCCCGGCTCGAAGAGCTGTATCGGCTGCGCCGGCATTACAGTCGAGATCGCATGCTTATACACGAGCTGCGAATGGGCGTCCCGACGAAGCAAGACGCAGAAATTGTCGAACCAGGTAATGATCCCTTGAAGTTTCACGCCATTCACAAGAAAAACCGTGACGGGCGTTTTGTTCTTCCGGACGTGATTAAGAAATACGTCCTGAACATTTTGTGATTTTTCCGACGACATGGGGATTCCCCTTATCAGTTCTTGAGTCGGTCGGAGATACCCTCTCGAGGAGGATATAGCCTCATACGCTCGATTCGATTCATAACAAATTGGAGGCGGAGAGGAAATCACAACCCCTGGACAAGCCGGGCAAAGGCCCGGCAATCGGATACGTGCAGATCCGGCGGGAAGCGGGCGAAGCTTTCCTCCTCGAGCGGCCGGCCATCGATCAGCACGCTCCAGCAGCCGGCATTGCGGGCGCATTCCATGTCGAGCGCGGTATCGCCGACATACCAGGTCGCTTCGCAGCCGATGCCGCTGCCTTCGAGCGCGAGCAGCACCGGCGCCGCATGCGGCTTGTCGAGCTCGGCGTCGCCGGCGCCGACGAGGCGGCGGAAGTGCCGGGTCCAGCCGAGATGCTCGGCTTCCTGCCGCAGCAGCCGGCCGGTCTTGTTGCTGACGACGCCGAGAAGAAAGCCGGCAGTGCCGAGCGCCTCCAGCATCTCGGCGGCGCCGTCCACCGCCCTGAGCCGCTCGAGATGGATCGCGGCGAAGGCTTCGAGATAGCGCTGCCGCGCCTCTTCCCAGCGCGCGCCGAACAGCGCCGGGAAGCTGTCGCGCAGGCTCCTGGCGACGCGCAGCTTGGTTTCCTGCAACGTCCAGGGCTCCCGCCCCATCGCCGTGAAGGTGACGACCAGCGCCGCGTGGATCGTCTCCCAGCTATCGACGAGCGTGTTGTCCCAGTCGAAGAGCAGCGCGCGCGGCCGCGCCGGCGTCGCGCTCATGGCGCGCCGCTCTGCGTTGCAACGTACGCCTCATAGGCCTCGCGCAGGCGGCGCACGATCGAGCCGGGATGGCCGTTGCCGATGGGCGCTCCGTCGATCGCCACCACCGGCAGGATGAAGTTGGTGGTGCTGGTGAGAAAGGCCTCGCGCGCTGCCTTGGCCTCGGCGACGCTGAACGGCCGCTCGACGAAGCTCAGCCCCTCCTTCGCCAGCAGCTCGACGAGGCCGAGCCGTGTGACACCGTTGAGGATGCTGCTGTCGGCCTGGCGCGTCACCACCTCGCCCGAGGGCGTCACGATCCAGGCATTGCTCGACGTGCCCTCGGTGACATTGCCGTCGCGATCGACCTGCCAGGCCTCGAAGGCGCCGGCCTCCTTCGCCTGCTGCTTGCCGAGCGCATTGGGCAGCAGCGCCACCGATTTGATATCCGGGCGGCCCCAGCGGATGTCGGCGATGGTGACGACGCCGACGCCGCTCTCGATCAGCGCCGGCGCCGGACCCCGGCCATGCCGGGCCGTCATCACCAGGCCGGGCTCGGCCGCCTTGGGAAACGGGAAGTCGCGCGGCGCGCTGCCGCGCGACACCTGGAGGTAGAGCGCGCCGTCGCTGACGCCGTTCTGCCGCAGCACTTCGCGCATCACCAGCTTCAGCGCCGCGTCGCTCATCGGCGCCCTGATGCGCAGCGCGTCGAGCGAGCGGTGCAGGCGCTTCAGGTGCATGTCCTCGTCGATGAGGCGCCCGCCGCGCGCAGCGATCACCTCATAGACGGCATCGGCGAACTGATACCCGCGATCCTCGATATGGACGCTCGCCCGTTTCAAGGGGAGATAGCGGCCGTTGACGTAAGCAATGCGCGACATGGGCTCCCGGGAAAAGTTCCGCCGCACTATAGGAAGCGGCGCCGTAAAAGACGAGGCGCTCTAGCGCTGCCGCCAGGCCTGCCAGTCCTTGATCGTCGCTTCGGCCATGCGGCTCGCCGCCTCGTGCAGCCAGCGCTTGCCCCGGCGCTTCAGGTCCCGCCGCACGACGGCGAGCGCCTCGGGACTGCCCCAATGCACATTGGCGGTCTCGCGCCCCATGGCCTTGAGGATGACGCGGTGGTCGCGCCGCTTCGGCAGATCGTCGAGCTCGATCGCCGAGCAATGCGGGCCAAGCCGGCGCAGCGTCCAGCCTTTGCGCGGCCCGTAGAAGGGGTCGGGCGAGCGGATGGCGGCATCGGCGAGATCGCCGACGAAGCACCGCTCGGCCTTGATGTCGCTCGCCCAGGCAAAAGCCGATGGCAGCATCGCCTTGGCCTCGCGCGCCACCATCCCGCCCTGCGCCGCGCCGAGCGCGACGAAGCGCGGCCGGCCCAGGCTGCCGAGGCCGGCGATGCGACGGGCGATGCGCGGCCGCCCCTCGCTCTCCGGCATCGCCTGGCGCAGCAGCTTGCGCACCGCGCGCGGCGCCTTTGCCGTCTTCGCCGCCGCGAGCTTCGCCCAGAAGCGCACGGGATCGCGCTCGGCGCCCATCGCCATCGTGCGCAGCGCGGCGTGCTCCTCCTCGAGCACGAACGGCCGGCCGCCGTCGCCGGCGATGGTCTCGCTGTAGCCCCCGAGCAGCGCCGCGCATACCTCCTCGGCGCTGAGCCGGAGCCGCTCGTGCCGCGCCACGAGCAGCGCGCTGGTGGCGAGCCGCACCAGGTCGATCGCGTAAGGCATGGCGAAGGCTTCGTCGAAATCGTTGACGCCCCAGCAGAGCCGGCCTTCGGCATCGCGCCAGGTGCCGAAATTCTCGATATGGAGATCGCCCACCGCGAGCAGTTTGGGCGTGCGCCAGAGCTCGGAGCAGGCCTCCTGCCAGAGCGGAACCCAGCGGTAGAAGGTGGCGCGGAGGAACAGGAAGGGCGCTGCCGCCATGCGCCTGTGCTTGAGGCGCAAATCGGGCTCGACGACGTCGATGCGCCGGCGCATCCACGCCTCGTAGGCCGCCGTCGCCCGGACGATCTCGGCCACGGGTCAGGCGCCGAGCTTGGCCGGCCGCTCGCCGTTGAAGACGCCCAGCGATTTCAGCTTGCGATGCAGCGCCGAGCGCTCCATGCCGACGAAGGCCGCGGTGCGCGAGATGTTGCCGCCGAAGCGCGTCACCTGCGCCAGGAGATAGTCGCGCTCGAACACCTCGCGCGCATCGCGCAGCGGCAGCGACATGATCTCGCCGCCCTTCTCCCACTTGACGACGGCCGGCGCGATCGCGCCGATCTCCGCCGGCAGCATGTCGGCCCGGATCGGATCCTTCGCCTCGCCCGGCGCCATGATCAGCAGCCAGTCGACGACATTGCGCAGCTGGCGCGCATTGCCCGGCCATTCATAGGCCTGCAGCGCCGCCATGGCGTCCTCGCCGAAGTCGCGCGCGCTCAGCCGCGCCGTCTCCGCCGCCCGCGCCATGAAGTGCCGCGCCAGCGCCGGAATGTCCTCGCGCCGCTCGTTGAGCGGCGGCACGCGCAGCGGCACCACGGCGAGGCGATAATAGAGATCCTCGCGGAACCGCCCGGCGGCGATCTCGAGCGAGAGATCGCGGTTGGTGGAGGCGATGACGCGGACATCGACCTCGACGCGCCCGCCGCCGACCCGCTCGAAGGTCTGCTCTTGCAGCGCGCGCACGATCTTGCCCTGGGTCTCCAGCGGCATGTCGGCGACCTCGTCGAGGAACAGCGTGCCGCCATGCGCCTGCTCGAAGGTGCC
>DASQSR010000423.1:0-2857 GCA_035642295.1 Allostellaceae bacterium
CGGCCGCGCGCGAACGGTGCTGCCGGCTCCTCGATCGCCGGCTCGACGGTCGCGTTCAGCGACCGGCCGGAGCTGCGCGTCGATTCGACCTCGTTCCTCAACACCGGCTCGATCCCGACGAAAAACGCCGCTGCCGCGGGCGCCGAGCTGGCGGGCGGATGGAACAGCCTTTTCTTCCAGGGCGAGTACTATCACATCTTCCTCAACGAGGATCGCTTCTCGGCGACGACGCCGAACCCGGGGCTGGACTTCGACGGCCTTTATGCCGAGACGAGCTACACGCTGACCGGCGAGTCGCGCAAATACATCCCGACCACGGGCGCCTATAGCGCCATCGTCCCCGCCCATCCGCTGTCCTTCGCGAATGGCGGCTGGGGAGCCTTCGAGGTGGCGGCGCGCGTCAGCTACATGGATCTCAACAGCAAGGACAAGCCCGGGGTCTCGCCGCTGGTCAACGGCGGCGTGTTCGGCGGCCGCGAGCAGGGGCTCGCGCTCGGGCTCAACTGGTATCCCGTGCGCAATATCCGCTTCATGTTCAACTACATTTACGACATCGTGAACAAGCTCCCGCAGACGACGACCGTCGGCGGCACCGCCAGCACGGGCGTCACCGTCCAGGCGATTGCAATGCGCATGCAGGTCGCCTTCTGATCCGCAGCCGGGGCCGGCGGCGCGACGACGCGCCGCCGGCGGCCCGGGCCATCACGCGGAGAACCGGCCGATTTTCCCGCTGCCGCCCCGTTGCCCGATCGGGTACAACGGGGCGGCATGCTGTTCGGCTCTAACATTTTCATTCTCGTCTTCCTGCCGATCATGCTGGCGCTTTGTGACGCGCTTGCCCGCCGGCGCGGCGCGCGGCTCGGCCTGCCGATCGTCGCGTCGCTGGTCCATTGCGGCTATTGGGATGTGCGCTTCGTGCCGCTGCTCCATTGAAGACAATGAAGCCGTCGCACAGCAGCGTTGACCACTTTATACTCGGCGGGAGTGAGCAGCGAAGAGCCAGGGCACCTTCTCTGGAAAATTGCTAAAATTATCGCGACACGCTATCGTTTGGGGTCTATTCGAGAGGAGATGACCTTGGCCAAACTGACCTCCGCTGCCGTTCCCGAGAATGCCGGGCTCATGTTCAAGCGTCGCACGGTGATCGTCGACGGTCCCGATCCGATCGACCAGCATGTCGGCGGCCAGTTGCGGTTGCGCCGCGCCCAGGCGGGCATGACGCAGACCGAACTCGGCGCCAAGGTCGGGCTGTCCTTCCAGGCGGTGCAGAAATACGAGACCGGCGAGAACCGCATCAGCGCCAGCCGGCTCTATCAGCTGGCGCGCATCCTCGACGTGCCCCTGGCTTACTTCTTCGAAGGTCTCGACGAGACCGGACGGGCGGAGGAGGGGGCGGGCGCTGCCGAGCTCACGCGCAAAGAGGCATCGATGGTGCTGGGCGCTTACTATGGCATCAGGGATCCGCGGTTGCGCTCCGCCTGCCTCCTCATCATGACCCGCATGTCGGGTCGGGCGGAGATCGAAGGCGAGTGATCGAGGCGCCCTGCATCGCTCCGGCGGGAGGCGAAGTCGCCTGCGTTGCAGACGAGGGCTGCAGTTATTTACGCGCGCTGTCGACGATCGAGCACATCGCCGGGTTCGAGCATACCGCGCGCAGCTACGCCGCGGCGGCGTCACGGTGCCGCGAGCAAGGGTGCTGGGCGGCGCGCAAGCAGGATGGGGAAGCCGCGGTCACCCCGCCGCCCCCCATCCCATTCCAGGCGGTTTATCGCCCGTCGCCGCGGCCTGCCGCCTTCGGACATGAAGCGATCACGGTTCCGTTCAGGCGCTCCGACCTGATCGATGTCACTGCCGATGCTTCCGGCAATTGCGTCGAGCAGCGCCGGCTGGACGTCGCCAGCCTGCCTGCACGAGACGATTCGCTCGGCAGCCTCTATCGCTACTGGTCCGATCTCAGAGCCGCCGGGGCCTGCCGCTTCTCCAACATCGACACGGTGCAGCTCGCCCGAGCCGGCATTATCGGCAAGCTGCACATCGTCGATGTCCGGAGCAGCGATCCGCGCGATTTCCGCTTCGAGCTGTTCGGCTACGACGTGTCGATCGGACGCTATTACGAGTCGCCGCGCGCCCATCCGGTCGGCATCTGGTCCGACCGATTGATGCGCGACTACAACACCGCGCGGCTCACCGGAGCGCCGCGCCTCCATCGCGTCCGTTGCCGGCTCGGCGATACCGGCCATCACTTTACGCGGCTCATCCTACCTTTTCTCGACAAGCGCGGACGCGTGACGCGGCTGCTGGTGGCGATCCGGCAGGAGCCGGGCGACAACGTCAAGGTTCAGCCCCGCCGTTAGCTCCTCGCGGTTCATGTAGCAGAAATAGGACCGGTCGTCGCTCCGCGTCAGCGGGAAGTACCCCTCGAAGCACGGCTCCACATGCGCGAAGCCATAGGCCCAGGTGGCCATGCCGCAGTCGCCGAGCGTCCCCCGCACGATCCCGGTCTGCCAGTCGATATCCCACTCGCGCCGGGCAAGCGCGGTGCTGAGGTGTGGCAGGATGACCGAGAGGCCGCGCTTGCGGTGCTGCGGATGAACCCAGACCCCGCCTTCATGCCCGACAATGCCGCCGATCTCCGGCGATCCCGGCGGCAGGCTGACCGCAAGCTGGCCGTATTCTGCCGGCGGCTCGGCGAGCCACGGGCGCATCGAGCGCAGCAGATCGAGCACGTCGTCCGTGACGAAAAGCCGCTCCGCTGTCGTGGCGATCGTCTGCGAGCCGGCTTTGACATCGAGCCAGAAGTTGGTCTCCGGGAAGAGACGGCTATGGCGCGGGTCGAAGACGGGGTTGACGAAGGCGC
>DASQSR010000424.1:0-5260 GCA_035642295.1 Allostellaceae bacterium
CCGGGACGCTTGGCGCAAGGACCTGAGGAGAAATGAGGATGTTGCGGCCGGACGAGCGGCTTCATGACGCTATTCCTTCCAGAATAGATGCGACCCGTTGGGGGGCCGTGTCCCGGGGCGGAAATTAGAGCGAGCGCCACAACGCGTCAATCGCCGCTTGCGTTGATCCCCGCGGCACCGCGCCGCAGCCGACTCGGCCCGGCTCCGGCACAGGCTCGGAGAAATATCGTAACGGATTGAAAAATCTGTTATTTATAGAGGCCTAAAATAACGCAACGTGATCGGGGGAGAAACGCGACATGGTCAGTACGACTTCGCAAGGCATGATCCCGGAACGCGAGCACGCCGCTCAGCTGCGCAAGGCGGTGATCGCCGCGACGGTCGGCACGACGATCGAATGGTATGATTTCTTCATCTACGGCACCGCCGCCGGCCTCGTCTTCGGCAAGCTCTACTTTCCCAACGAAGACCCGCTCAGCGCCTCGCTCGCGGCGTTCAGCACCTACTTCATCGGCTTTGTCGGGCGGCCGATCGGCGCCGCGATCTTCGGCCATTACGGCGACCGCATCGGTCGCAAGGCGACGCTGATCGCCACGCTGATGTTGATGGGCATCGCCACCTTCCTCATCGCCTTCGTGCCGAGCTATGCCTCGATCGGCATCTGGGGCGCGATCCTGCTCACCGTCCTGCGCGTCATCCAGGGCATCGGCGTCGGCGGCGAATGGGGCGGCTCGGTGTTGATCGCGATGGAGTGGTCGCGCACCCATGGCAGCCGCGGCCTCGTCGCCTCCTGGCCCCAATTCGGCGTCCCCATGGGGCTTTTCCTCTCGAACCTGGCGATTCTGGCCTTCAGCAGCTGGTCGGGCGATCAGTTCCTCACCTGGGGCTGGCGCATTCCCTTCCTGCTCAGCATCGTTCTCGTCGGCATCGGCCTCTGGGTCAGGCTCGGGATTCTCGAGACGCCGGTCTTCCAGAAGCTGGTGGCGGAGCGCAAAGTGGAAAAGGCGCCGATCCTCGAGGTGATCGCCAAGCAGCCGCGGGAGATCCTGCTCTCGGCACTGCTGCGCATGGCCGAGCAGGCGCCCTTCTACATCTTCACCGCCTTCATCTTCGCCTATGCCACCGGCACGCTGAAGCTGTCGCGCGACATGGTGCTTAGCGCCGTCCTCGTCGCCTCGCTCGTCTCCTTCATCACCATCCCGCTCTCGGGCCACATCTCCGACCGGATCGGCCGGCGCAAGATGTACCTGATCGGCGCCGCGGTGATCGGGCTCTTCGGCTTCCTCTATTTCGGCATGGTCGACACGGCGATCCCCTCGGCGGTGTTCATCGCCATCGTGCTCTCGCTCATCCCGCACGACATGATGTACGGGCCGCAGGCGGCGCTGATCGCCGAGGCGTTCACGCCGCGCCTGCGCTACAGCGGCTCGTCGCTCGGCTATCAGCTCGCCTCGGTGATCGCCGGCGGCCCGGCGCCGCTCATCGCCCTGGCGCTCTTCAAAGCCTACCAATCGGGCTATGCGATCGCGATCTACATTGCCGCCTGCTCCGTGATCAGCCTGGTGTCGACCGCGTTCATGCCGGACTACACCGGCAAGGATATCTCGACCGAGTACGACGCCGGCGCCTGACGACCTGAAGATCCGCCTGCCGGCCGCTCTGCCGGCAGGCGGATCGCACGAACCTGGGAGTGCCTTGATGATGGACACTTTGAACCGCTTCGCGCCGCAGGTGCTGTCGCTGCTGCGGATCGTCGCCGCCTTGATCTTCCTCGAGCACGGCGCGCAGAAGCTGCTGGGCTTCCCGCCGCCGCTCAATCCCGGCGCGCTGCCGCCCCTGCTCCACGTTCAGGGCTGGATCGAGCTCGTCGGCGGCATCCTGCTGGTCCTGGGCCTCTTCACCCGGCCCGTCGCCTTCATTCTCTCCGGCGACATGGCGTTCGCCTATTTCATGGTGCACGCGCCGAAGAGCCCCTTCCCGGCGCTCAGCGGCGGCGACGCCGCGATCCTCTACTGCTTCATCTTCCTCTATCTCTGCGTCGCCGGCGGCGGGCCCTTGAGCGTCGACGCGCTGCTCGGCGGCAAGCCTTCGGCACGGCGGGCCTGAGCGGCTGAGGGGTGCCGTGGTACGGTGTCGCGGGTCTTTGACATCGTGAACCCCTGAGTTCTCAGTTTTCAGTCGTCAGTTTCGGTGCGGGCCGGCCCGACTGAAAACTGATAACTGATGACTGAGAACCAAGCTGACAGCTGATAGCTGATAGCTCCTTTGTGAGTCAGTGAATCACCCGGGGAAAATGAGTCACTGTTGTACACCAGTGAATCACACCCCTCCCCGTCGCTTTTTTCTTGACAGCCTGTCTCAGCGCGCGCCGTCGCGCCGGCGCAGCAGGTGCATCGAGAGGAAGGTGAGCACCGCTTCCTCCTTCTGGTTCTTGATGGTGTAGGCAATGCGCAGGATGCCGCGATCGGGCTTCGAGCGCGACGGCGTCTTCTCCTTGACTTCGATCTCGGTGTGGAGCGTGTCGCCCGGCCGCACCGGCTTCAGCCAGCGCAGCTCGTCGAAGCCCGGCGAGCCCATGCTGGACTCGCGGAAGATGCCGGTCTCCAGCACCATCCGGAAGCCCAGCGCCAGGGTGTGAAAACCGCTGGCGATGAGCCCGCCGTAATTGCTCTGCTTCGCCGCCTCGACGTCGATATGGAAAGGCTGCGGGTCGTAACGAAGCGCGAAGTCGAGGATGAGGCTCTCGGTCAGCGTCACGCCGCGCGTAACGACCCGCTCGCCGACGGCGAAGTCGTCGAAGTAACGCTCCCCCATCGCTGCCTCAGCCGAGCGCCGAGGCAATGGCCGCGCCGAGCTCCTCGGTCTTCGCCTTGCCGCCGAGATCGGGCGTCTTCGGCGCGCCGGGATCGGCCAGCGCCGCGGCGATCGCCCGCTCGATCGACTCTGCCGCTTGAGTCTCGCCGAGATGCGCCAGCATCATCGCCCCCGACCAGATCTGCCCGATCGGGTTGGCGATGCGCTTGCCGAAGATGTCCGGCGCCGAGCCGTGCACCGGCTCGAACATCGAGGGGAGTTCGCGCTCGGGATTGATGTTGGCCGAAGGCGCGATGCCGATCGAGCCGACCACCGCCGGGCCGAGATCGCTGAGAATGTCGCCGAAGAGGTTGGAGCCGACGACGACATCGAACCAGTCGGGATTGCGCACGAAATGCGCGGTCAGGATGTCGATGTGGTACTGGTCGGTGCTGACGCCGGGATACTCCTTCGCAATCGCGGCGAAGCGCTCGTCCCAATAGGGCATGGTGTGGATGATGCCGTTCGACTTGGTCGCCGAGGTGACATGCTTCTTGCGCTTTGCCGCGAGCTCGAAGGCAAAGCGCATGATGCGGTCGCAGCCCTGGCGGGTGAACACCGTCTGCTGCATCGCCATCTCGAGCGGCGTTCCGACATAGAGCCGGCCGCCGATCTCGGAATACTCGCCCTCGTTGTTCTCGCGCACGACGTAGAAATCGATCTCGCCGGGCTTGCGGTTGCGGAGCGGTGAATCGACGCCGGCGAGCAGCCGGATCGGCCGGAGATTGACGTATTGCCGGAAGCCGCGGCGGATCGGGATCAAGAGCCCCCAGAGCGAGACATGGTCGGGAACGCCGGGATAGCCCACCGCGCCGAGGAAAATGCCTTGCGTGCCCTTGATCTCCTCGAGCCCGTCCGCCGGCATCATCGCGCCGGTCTTGGCATAGCGCTCGCAGCTCCAGTCGTAATGCCGCCATTTGAGCTGGAAGCCGAAGCGCCGCGCCGCCGCCTCGAGCACGCGCATGCCTTCCGGCACCACCTCCTTGCCGATCCCGTCGCCGGGGATCACCGCGATCTCGTAGGTCTTCGTCACCGCCGCTTCCTTTCTCGCATTGAGCGCCGGCACGATAGCGAAGCGGCGGCGGAGGGGCTAGACGGTGATCCAGCCTTCGAGATAGGGAACGCAGCGTCCGGCGATGGCGACGCGCTCGCCCTGCAATGTGCAGAGGAGCGCGCCGCCGCGGCGCGAGATCTGCCGCGCCGAGAGCCGCTCCTTGCCCAGCCGCTTGGCCCAATAGGGCGTCAGCACCGAATGCGCCGATCCCGTCACGGGATCCTCGTCGATGCCATAGCCGGGCGCGAAGAAGCGCGAGACGAAGTCGATCTCGCCCTCGCCCGGCGCGGTGACGATCACCTCGCCGTCCTCCCAGCGTCGCAGCGCGGCGAAGTCGGGCGCAAGCGCCGCAATCTTGGCAGCGGCGGAGAAGACGGCGAGAAAGCGCCGGCCGTGGCAGAGCAGCTGCTGCGGCGCGGCGCCCAGCGCCGCCGCGAGCCCGGGCGAAGGCGCGCACGGCTCGGGCGGGAAGGCAGGGAAGTCGAGCGCGAGCACCTCGCCGTCGCGGTTGACGCCGAGCATCCCGGCTTTGCGCGTGCTGAAGCGGACCTCGTCGCGGCCGGGCTCGAGGTGGCGGAAGATGACGTAGGCCGAAGCGAGCGTCGCATGGCCGCAGAGCTCGACCTCGACTGTCGGCGTGAACCAGCGCAGCGCATAGGCCTCGCCCTCGCGGCGGAAGAAGGCGGTCTCCGCCAGATTGTTCTCGGCGGCGATCGCCTGCATCACCACCTCGGGGAGGTCTTCCTCCAGCGGCACGACGGCGGCGGGATTGCCGGCGAAGAGCCGGTCGGCGAAGGCGTCGATCTGATAGAGCTTGAGGCGCATGGGACTCCTCCTCATCGGCTGTCGACATGAACGACGCGGGCGCGCTGGGTGAGCGCCACGGCGGCAAGCACGGCACCCGCCGCGAGCATCATCGCCCAGGTGACGCGCTCGCCCAGCAGCAGCGCCGACCACGCCAAGGTCAGCACCGGCTGCGCCAGCTGGAGCTGCCCGATGCGCGCGACGCCGCCTTCCGCCAGCGCGCGATACCAGGCGAAGAACGCGGTGTACATGCTGACCAGCGACACATAAGCGAAGCCGAGCCAGGCGGGCAGACCAGCGTCGAGACCGGTCGCGGCGGCTCGCCAGAGGCAAATCGGCAGCAGCACCGGCGCCGACAGCACCAGCACCCAGGAGATCACCTGCCAGCCGCCGAGTTCGCGCGCGAGCGCGCCGCCTTCGGCATAGCCGAGGCCGCCCAGCACCACCGCGATCAGGATCCAGCCATCGGCCAGCTGCGGCCGGCCCGCGCCTTCGGCCGCGGCAAAGGCGAGCACGGCGGCGAGGCCCAGCAGCGCCGCGAGGACGAAC
>DASQSR010000425.1:0-7929 GCA_035642295.1 Allostellaceae bacterium
GAATCGACGCCGCCGCCGGTGCCGCCGGCGTCGCAGACGGCGGCGCTGCCTGGCGCACCCGCCGCTCCCGCCGCAGCCGCGGCGCCTGAGCCGGCCCACGTCTATGGCCTCGCCAACGGCAATACCCGCATCCTCATCAGCGCCACCAGCGACAGCTGGATCCAGATCCGCGACAAGGATCACAAACCGATCTTCACCCGCGAGCTTCATGCCGGCGACGTTTATCACGTGCCGAACGAGCCGGGCCTGACGATGCGGACCGGCAAAGGCGCCGGGCTTGTGGTCACCGTCGACGGGCGCCAGGCGCCGGCAATCGGCGGCGCCGTGCGTCCCAACGTCATTCTCGATCCCGACCGTCTGCTCGCCGGCACCGCCGTCGAGTAGCGCGCTCGACGGCTCTACCGCCGGGCGATCCGCCCGGCGCCGCGCTTTTGCGGTGGCCGGAAACACGCTATATAGCGCTGGCGTTTCCTCGTCATCGGCCGCGGCAAGAGGTTCTCCGATGAGCGTTCGTCCCTATCGCGACATCAGCCGGCGCAAATGCCGGCAGATTCATGTCGGCAAGGTGCCGGTGGGCGGCGACGCGCCGATCACGGTGCAGTCGATGACCAACACGCTCACGCATGACGTGCCGGCGACGGTGGCGCAGATCAAGGCGCTGGAGCAGGCGGGCGCCGACATCGTGCGCGTCTCCTGCCCCGATCAGGAATCGGCGCTGGCGCTGAAAGACATCGTCCGCCAAGTCGAGGTTCCGATCGTCGCCGACATCCACTTCCACTACAAGCGGGCGATCGAGGCGGCGGAGAGCGGTGCCGCCTGCCTGCGCATCAACCCCGGCAATATCGGCTCGTCCGAGCGCGTGCGCGAGGTGGTGAAGGCGGCCAAGGATCACGGCTGCTCCATGCGCATCGGTGTCAATGCCGGCTCGCTCGAGCGCGACCTCCTGGAGCGCTATGGCGAGCCCTGTCCCGAGGCCATGGTGGAGAGCGCGCTCAACCACGCGAAAATCCTCGAGGACAACGATTTCTTCGAGTTCAAAATCTCGTGCAAGGCGTCGGACGTGTTTCTCGCCGTCGCCGCCTATCAGCAATTGGCCGAGGCCTGCGACTATCCCTTGCATCTCGGCATCACCGAGGCCGGCGGCCTGATGACCGGCACGGTGAAATCGTCGATCGGCATGGGCTCGCTGCTCTGGGCCGGCATCGGCGACACCATCCGCGTCTCGCTCTCCGCCGATCCGGTCGAGGAGATCCGCGTCGGCTTCGAGATGCTGAAGGCGCTGGGGCTGCGGCGTCGCGGCGTCAGCGTCATCTCCTGTCCGTCCTGCGCGCGGCAGAATTTCGAGGTGATCAAGACGGTCGAGCTGCTGGAGCAGCGCCTTGCCCACATCACCACGCCGATGACGCTCTCGGTCATCGGCTGCGTCGTCAACGGGCCGGGCGAGGCGCGCGAGACCGATATCGGCCTCACCGGCGGCGGCAACAACACGCATCAGGTCTATGTCGCCGGCGTGCCGCACCATCGCCTCAAGGATCAGAGCATCGTCGACCACCTCGTCGCGATGGTGGAGAAGAAGGCGGCCGAGATCGAGGCGCAGAAGCGCGAGCAGGCGACGGCCGACGCGGCCGCGTCCTGACGCGGCGCCGTTCGGCATGCCCGATCTCCAGCCGGTTCGCGGCACCCAGGATCTGTTGCCGGAGGAGCAGCGGCGCCACCGTGCGGTGACCGACACGGCGCGCGCCATCGCGGAGCGTTACGGCTATCACGAGATCGCGACGCCGATCTTCGAGTTCACCGAGGTCTTCGCCCGGCCGATCGGCGAGACGTCGGACATCGTCGCCAAGGAAATGTACACGTTCCTCGATCGCGGCGGCGAGGAAGTGACGCTGCGTCCGGAGTACACCGCCGGCATCGTCCGCGCCGTCATCTCCAACGGGCTGACGCAGAGCCTGCCGCTCAAATTCTTCGCCAGCGGCCCGATGTTCCGCTACGAGCGGCCGCAGAAAGGCCGTTTCCGTCAGTTCCATCAGATCGACATCGAGCTCATCGGCACCGCCCAGCCGCAGGGCGATGTCGAGGTGATCGCGCTCGGCGCCGACATCCTCGACGCGCTGGGTGTGCTGAAGCGCACGGTGCTCGAGCTCAATACGCTCGGCGATCCCGCCAGCCGCAGCGCCTATCGCGCGGCGCTCGTCGACTACTATGCCGGGCATCGCGGCAGTCTGTCGGAAGACAGCCTCAACCGCCTGGAGCGCAACCCGCTGCGCATTCTCGACTCCAAGGACCCCGGCGACAAGGCGATCAACGCCGGCGCCCCGCATTTCGCCGACTATCTGACGCCCGAGGCCCGGGGCTTCTTCGCCGAGGTGCGCGCCGGCCTCGATCTGCTCGGCATCGAATACCGCCTGAACACGCGCCTGGTGCGCGGCCTCGACTATTACTGCCACACCGCCTTCGAGTTCGTGACGACCGATCTCGGGGCGCAGGGAACGGTGCTGGGCGGCGGCCGCTACGACGGGCTCATGGGCGTGATGGGCGGCCCGGAGACGCCGGGCGTCGGCTGGGCGGCGGGGATCGAGCGCCTCGCCCTCCTCATCGATTCCCCCGCGCCGCCGCCGCGTCCCGTCGCCGTCATCCCGGTCGGCGAGCGCGGCGAGGCGGCGGCGCTGGTGCTGGCGCGCGACCTGCGCCGCGCCGGCTTCACCGTCGAACTCGGCCATTCCGGCAATCTCGCCAAGCGCATGCGGCGCGCCAACAAGATCGGCGCGCGCGCGGCGGTGATTTTGGGCGAGGACGAGCTGGCGCGCGATGCCGCGACCCTGCGCGATCTCGACACCGGCGAGCAGATCGAAGTGCCGCTCGCCGCGCTCAGGGACCGCCTCGCGCCCTTCCGCTAGCGGTCTTGCCATGCCCGGGGCCGACGCGGCCGGGACGGGTATCGGCTTGCTCGTCATCGGCATCAGCCACCGCACCGCGCCGCGCGAGCTGCGCGACTGCTTCGCAGCCGTCGAGGCCGAGCTATGGGCGGCGCTCGAGGATTTGCGCGGCGAAGGCCTCGGCGAAGCAGCGCTCATCGCGACGTGCGACCGCGTCGAGCTGATCACGACGGCCGCCGACGGAACGCGCGCCGCCGAGGCGTTCGTCGCGCTCCTCGCCCGGCGCGGCGCCGCCGCCGAGAGCGCCCGCCGCGCGCTCTATCGCCATGAAGGCGAGGCTGCGCTCCGCCATCTCTTCGCCGTTGCCGGCGCGCTCGACAGCCTCGTCATCGGCGAGCCGCAAGTGCTGGGCCAGGTCAAGGACGCGCATCGTTTGGCGAGCGAGCTTGGTCTTGCCGGCGCCGAGCTCGAGGTGGTGTTCGCCGCGGCCTACGCCGCCGCGCGGCGCATCCGCCGCGAGACGCGGATCGCCGAGCGGCCGGTGTCGATCGCCGCCGCCGCGCTGCAGCTCGCCCGCGATATTCACGGCGAGCTGTCCCGCTGCAGCGCGCTGCTGCTGGGGCCCGGCGAGATGGGCGAGCTGATGGCGGAACAGTTCCAGCGTGCCGGTCTTGGCCGCTTCGTCGTGTGCGGCCCGACCGCCCGCGCCGAGCGCGCGGCGCGGCGCCTGCGCTGCAACCTCGCGCCGCTCGATGCGCTCGATGCGGCGCTGGCTGCGGCCGATATCGTGATTTCCGCGCTCGGCAACGGGGCGGTCGTGCTCACCGCGGCGCGCGTCGCCGCCGCCTTGCGGCTTCGGCCGCGGCGGCCCATCTTCGTCATCGATGCCGCGATCCCCGCCGATGCCGAGCCCGCGGTGAATGATCTCGACGGGGCTTTCCTTTATGATCTCGGCGATCTTGAGCGGGCGGCGCTCGCGGGACGCGCGACGCGATCGGCGGCTTCGGCCGAGGCTTGGCGGATCGTCGAGGCGGAGCTGCAAGGCTTCGCGCGCCGCCGTGCCGAGCGCCGTGGCGTGCCGGCGGTGATTGCGCTGCGCGCTCATGTCGAAGGATTGCGGCGGCAGGCGCTGGCCGAGGCCGGGGGCGATGCCGAGGCGGCGACGCGGCTCCTTGCCAGCCGCCTGCTGCACGATCCCTCGGAGGTGCTGCGCGAAGTGATGGGAGCCATGCCCGACGAGGCGGAGACGATGGAGAGTTTGCTGCGCCGCTTGTTCCGGCTGGGCAGCGGCGAGGAGAAGGGTGAGTGAGCGCGGAAAGTTCCTGGGATGAGAAGCTCGACCGGCTGACGCGCCGGCACAGCGAGCTGCGCGATTCGCTGGGCGATCCAGCTCTGCCGGGCAGCGAGGTCGCGAAGCTGTCGAAGGAATACAGCGAGCTGACGCCGTTGGTCGAGAGCATCGCCGCGCTCCGCCGCCTGCAGGCGGAGATCGCCGATCTCGAGCTGTTGGCCGAGGACGGCAGCGACGCCGAAATGCGCAGCCTGGCACAGGGCGAGCTGCAGACGTTGAAGGCGAAGCTGCCGCAGCTCGCGCAGGACGTGAAGCTGATGCTGCTCCCCAAGGACGAGGCGGATGAGCGCAACGCCATCCTCGAGGTGCGCGCCGGCACCGGCGGCGAGGAGGCGGCGCTCTTCGCCGCCGATCTCTTCCGCATGTATCAGCGCTATGCCGCGCAGCGCGGCTGGCGTTTCGAGGTGATGGAGGTGTCGGAAACCGGCATCGGCGGCTTCAAGGAGGCGTTCGCCTCGATCACCGGTCGCGACGTCTTCCTGCGGCTCAAATTCGAGTCCGGCGTCCATCGCGTCCAGCGCGTGCCCGAGACCGAGGGCAGCGGCCGCATTCACACCTCGGCCGCCACCGTCGCCGTGCTGCCCGAGGCGGAAGAAGTCGACATCCACATCGACGACAAGGATCTGCGCATCGACGTCTTCCGCTCGAGCGGCCCTGGCGGCCAGTCGGTCAACACCACCGACAGCGCCGTGCGCATCACCCACCTGCCGACGGGCATCGTCGTCTCGCAGCAGGACGAGAAGTCGCAGCACAAGAACAAGGCCAAGGCGCTCAAGGTGCTGCGCGCGCGCCTCTACGAGCGCGAGCGCCAGGCGCGCGAGGCCGAGCGCGCCGCCTCGCGCCGCAACCAGGTCGGCACCGGCGACCGGTCGGAGCGCATCCGCACCTACAATTTTCCGCAAGGTCGCGTCACCGACCATCGCATCAACCTGACGCTCTACAAGATCGACAAGGTGTTGAGCGGCGAGGCGCTCGACGAGTTCATCGACGCCCTCATCGCCGAGGACCAGGCGGCACGGCTGGCGGAGGTCGAATGAGCGCGACGGAGCCCCTCTCGCCGTCCCGCTCCTTCGGCGAGGCGGTGGCATCCCTGGCGCCGCGTCTTGCCGCCGCCGGCATCGCCGAAGCGCGGCGCGAGGCGCGGCTCCTCGTCGCGCTCGCCGCCGGCGTCGAGCCGGGGGCGGTGCTGGGCTGGCCCGAGCGCCCTCTCGATTCCGCGGCCGAGGCGCGTCTGGCGATGCTCGCGGCACGGCGCGCGGCGCGCGAGCCCTATGCGCGGCTGGCCGGCCGGCGCCAGTTCTGGAGTCTCGATTTCACCCTCTCCGCCGCAACACTCGAGCCGCGCCCCGACAGTGAGACGCTGATCGAAGCGGCGCTCGAGCGTCTGCCCGATCGGCGGGCGCCGCTTCGCATCCTTGATTTCGGCACGGGCAGCGGCTGCCTGTTGCTGGCTCTTCTCTCCGAGCTTCCCCACGCCTTCGGCATCGGCGTCGATCTGCTGCCCGAGGCGGCGGCGATCGCGCGGCGTAATGCCGCAGCGCTGGGGCTCGCCGACCGGGCGGCCTTTGTCGTTGGTAGTTGGGGAGAGGCGCTGGCGCGGCCCGTCGATGTCATCCTCGCCAACCCTCCCTATATATGCTCGGAATCGATCGACAGCCTTGCGCCGGAAGTCGCCCACTATGAGCCGCGGGCGGCGTTGGACGGCGGCAAGGACGGGCTCGCCGCCTATCGCGCCTTGGCGGGTACGGTTGGGCGGCTGCTGGAGCCGGAAGGCATGGCTTTTTTCGAGCTTGGGGTGGACCAGAGGGTGGCGGTGGCAGCGCTGATGCGGGGGGCCGGATTGCGGCCCGAAGCCACCCGGCGGGACCTTGCCGGAATCGAGCGGGTGCTGGTCGTTGCACGACGCTAGAACAAGCGAGGTATCCAAAAAAACTTGTTGGAATACGCGGTCTTCCCGTCTAGGGTGGAGCCCGCGAAGAGAAGGAGCCAAGGGCTCCTTGCGCCCCCTGGGGCGCCGGTATCGCTCCCCTATCGATAATGGTACCGACCGCTGCGGCGGCGGATGCCGAGGGAGTGTTCGCAGCAATCACAAAAGTCGTGGCATGATGTCGTATCGCGATTTCAAAGGTGTCATGAGACCAGGCCAAAGCAAGCGGCATCGCGGCCGCAACGGGGGCGGAGGAGGCGGCGGCAACAATCCCAATCGGGGTCCGCGGCCGCCGCATCGCATGCAGACGTTCGACAGCAACGGTCCGAACGTCAAGATTCGCGGCAACGCGTATCAGGTGTTCGAGCGCTACGTTGCCTTGGCGCGCGAAGCTGCCTCGGCAGGCGACCGGATCGCCGCCGAGAACCTGTACCAGCATGCGGAGCACTACTTCCGCATCATGAACGCCGACGGACATGGCTCGGGTATCGCGCCGCCGCGACCGATGACCCCGGCGGATCAGGAGATGACCGGGCCGGAGTCGGAGACCGATGGCCAGCCGGCGCCGCAGTCGCTGCCGCCGAGCGATCCGGAGATTCCGCCGACCGCCTGACCCTCGCCGCCGCGCACGCGAGGGGCCGCACGGCGCGGTGCCGTGCGCGTCGCGAGCGGGCCATCGCGGGCTCTTGGTAGCGGGACGCACCCACCCCATATGGGGAAGTGGAAGGCGGGCCAGGTCGCCTCGATGAGGGGTCGGCGCGCCGGTTCATCGCGGGGGTCCCATGGACTTCGACAAGTACACGGAGCGCTCCAAGGGTTTCGTGCAATCGGCGCAAACCCTGGCCCAGCGGTTCGGCAACCAACAGATCACGCCTGACCATCTGCTGAAGGTTCTGCTCGACGACAAGGAGGGCTTGGCGTCGAATCTCATTCGTGCCGCCGGCGGCGATCCGGCACGTGCCGCGGCCGCGGTCGAGGCCGCGCTCAAAAAGCTGCCGCGCGTCGAAGGCGGTGGCGCCGGACAGGTTTATCTCGCGCCCGAAACCGCGCGCCTCTTCGGCGAGGCGGAGAAAATCGCCGAGAAGGCCGGCGACAGCTTCGTCACCGTCGAGCGTCTGTTGCTGGCAATCGCCTTGGCCCGGGGGACGAGCGCGGCGCAGGCGCTGGCCGATGCCGGTGTCACCGCCCAGGGCCTCAACCGCGCCATCGAGGAGGTGCGCAAGGGACGCCGCGCCGATACGGCGAGCGCCGAGGAAGGCTATGACGCGCTCAAGAAATACGCGCGCGATCTCACCGCCGCCGCGCGCGAGGGCAAGCTCGATCCCGTCATCGGCCGCGATGAGGAGATTCGCCGTACCATCCAGGTGCTGTCGCGCCGGACCAAGAACAATCCGGTGCTGATCGGCGAGCCCGGCGTCGGCAAGACGGCGATCGTCGAAGGTTTGGCGTTGCGCATCGTTCACGGCGACGTGCCCGACAGCCTCAAGGACAAGCGGCTGCTGGCGCTCGATCTCGGCGCGCTCGTCGCCGGCGCGAAGTTCCGCGGCGAGTTCGAGGAGCGCCTCAAGGCGGTGCTGCAGGAGATCACCGCCGCCGAAGGCGAGATCATCGTCTTTATCGACGAGCTGCACACGCTGGTCGGCGCGGGCAAGGCGGAAGGGGCGATGGACGCCTCGAACATGCTGAAGCCGGCGCTGGCGCGCGGCGAGCTGCATTGCGTCGGCGCCACCACGCTCGACGAATACCGCAAGCACATCGAGAAGGATGCGGCGCTG
>DASQSR010000426.1:0-3662 GCA_035642295.1 Allostellaceae bacterium
CGATCGACATGTCGTTGTCGTTCAGCACCACGATCAGCCGCGAATCCATCGACCCCGCGTTGTTCATCGCCTCATACGCCATCCCGGCGCTCATCGCCCCGTCGCCGATCACCGCGATGACGTGGTTCTTCTCCCCCTTCAGGTCCCGCGCCACCGCCATGCCCAGGCCCGACGAGATCGAGGTCGAGCTGTGCGCCGCCCCGAACGGGTCGTAGAGGCTCTCCGACCGCCGCGTGAACCCCGAAAGACCGCCCCCCTGCCGCAACGTGCGAATCCGCTCCCGCCGCCCGGTCAGGATCTTGTGCGGATAGGCCTGGTGACCCACGTCCCAGATCAGCCGGTCCCGCGGCGTCTCGAACACGTAGTGCAGCGCAACCGTCAGCTCCACCACCCCAAGGCCCGCCCCGAGATGGCCGCCCGTCACCGACACCGCATCCACCAGCTCGCGCCGCAGCTCATCCGCCACTTGCGCCAGGTCGCTCTCCGGCAACCGGCGCAAATCCGCGGGGTACACGATCCCGTCCAGCAGCGGCGTGTAGTTGCCGCGCTCATGCAAAGCTTTTGTCCCGTCCGGGCGATCTGGTGCGGGAGTTTGGGCCACGGCGTGCGATCCTCTTGACCGGGGCCACCTGCCCCGATTGTTTCATGGAGACTAACCACAGATGAATAGGGTTGGCAAACCGCCCGTCAAGGGACGGGCGGTCATGCCCATGGCTCATGGCGCGGCCGGAGAGGCGCGTCGCGCGCGGGCGTTAGTCCCCGGAGACGGCCGTACCGGCGGCGCGAGCGCCACCGCCGAAGGGGGGACGGCCATGCCGGCAGGCCCTAGCCGATGTACCTATTCCGCGTATAATGCGGATGTCATAAAGGATTATCGGACATGCGAGCCGCTTCAGAGCCGACGAGAAAGCGATTGCGAGTCGTCCTAGCGCAGCCCCGGGGGTTCTGCGCCGGCGTCGAGCGGGCGATCGAGATCGTCGAGCGCGCCATCGAGAAGTATGGCCCGCCCATCTATGTGCGCCACGAGATCGTGCACAACCGCCATGTGGTCGAGCGGCTGCGCGCCAAGGGGGCGCACTTCGTCGACGAGCTCGACGAGATCCCGCCCGGCAGCGTCACCATCTTCAGCGCGCATGGCGTCTCGAGCGCGGTCGAGGACGCGGCCGCCCGGCGCGACCTGCCGGTGATCGACGCCACCTGCCCGCTCGTCTCCAAGGTGCACAGCGAAGGCCAGCGCTACGCCAATCAGGACCGGGAGATCATTCTCATCGGCCATGCCGGCCATCCCGAGATCGAGGGGACCATGGGCCGGATCACCGGCAAGGTGCACCTGATCTCGCGGGCCGAGGAGGTGGCGGCGCTCAAGGTCGGCGATCCGACCAAGCTCGCCTTCATCACCCAGACGACGCTCAGCGTCGACGACACGCGCGCGGTGATCGACGCGCTGCGCGAGCGCTTCCCGACCATCGTCGGCCCCGACACCAAGGACATCTGCTACGCGACGCAGAACCGCCAGCGCGCGGCGCGCGAGCTGGCGCTGGCGGTCGACGTGGTGCTCGTCGTCGGCGCCGCCAACAGCTCCAATTCCAACCGGCTGCGCGAGCTCGCCGCCGAGCAAGGCGTGCCCGCCTATCTCATCGCCGACGCCGACGCGCTCAACCCGGCCTGGCTCGAAGGCGTCCAATCGGTCGGGATCACCGCCGGCGCCTCGGCCCCGAGCGAGCTCGTGCAGCAGCTCGTCGACCGGTTGCGCCAGCTTGGCGAGGTCGAGGTGTCGGCCCTGCCCGGCATCACCGAGAACGTCCGCTTCCGCATGCCGCCCGAGCTCGCCGAGACCGTCATCTGATCGGCGCGCCCGCGTTTTTTCGAGAGGACCAGCCCCCCGTGTCCGTTCCCCTGCACCAGAAGATCCGCGTCGGCGCCTATGTCGCCAAGCAGCGCCTCAAGGGCGTCGAGCGCTATCCGCTCGTGCTCATGCTGGAGCCGCTGTTCCGCTGCAACCTCGCCTGCGCCGGCTGCGGCAAGATCGACTATCCCGACGTCATCCTGAACCAGCGGCTGTCGGTCGAGGAATGCCTCGAGGCGGTCGACGAATGCGGCGCGCCGGTGGTGTCGATCGCCGGCGGCGAGCCGCTTCTCCACCGCGAGATCGACGAGGTCGTGCGCGGCATCATCGCGCGCAAGAAGTTCGTCTATCTCTGCACCAACGCGCTGCTGATGGAGAAGAAGCTCGATCTCTTCCAGCCCAATCCCTATTTCGTCTGGTCGGTGCATCTCGACGGCGACCAGGAGATGCATGACCGCTCGGTCTGCCAGGACGGCGTCTATACCCGCGCCGCGGCGGCCATCAAGCTGGCGAAATCGCGGGGTTTCCGGGTCAACATCAACTGCACGCTCTTTGACGGTGCCGAGCCTGAGCGCGTTGCGCGCTTCTTCGACGAGGTGATGGCGCTCGGGCTCGACGGCATCACGGTGTCGCCGGGCTATGCCTATGAGCGCGCCCCCGACCAGGCGCATTTCCTCAACCGGCGCAAGACCAAGGAGCTGTTCCGCGACATCTTCCGCCGCGGCCGCGGCCACAAATGGTCGTTCAGCCAGTCGTCGCTGTTTCTCGATTTCCTCGCCGGCAACCAGAATTACCACTGCACCCCGTGGGGCAACCCGACGCGCAACTACTTCGGCTGGCAGCGCCCCTGCTATCTCCTCGGCGAAGGCTTCGCCAAAACCTTCAAGGAGCTGATGGAGGAGACCGACTGGGGCTCCTATGGCACGGGCAATTACGAGAAATGCGCCGACTGCATGGTGCATAGCGGCTATGAGGCGACCGCCGTCGTCGATGCGGTGAAGCATCCGCTGAAGGCGCTCGGCGTGGCGCTGAAGGGCGTCACGACCGACGGCGATTTCGCCGAGGAGATCCCGCTCGACCGCCAGCGCCCGGCGCAATACGTGTTCTCGCGCCACGTCGAAGAGGCCGTGGCGCGCATCGAGGCCGAGCGCGAGGCGGCGAAGAATCGCCCATCCGCGGCGGAATAGCGCCGCGGCGCGCGTCTTATTACATGGGTTAGCCCCCGACGCGCCGCGCAATTTCCCCGGGAATGACACAATCACCGCGTCTACTCCCGCCATAGGATCCGATGATCCGACTGGACGAGGGAGCCAAGATGCGGGCGATGGAATACGAAGACGCGACGCGAATTTACCGCCAGAAGCTGACCGAAACCGATCGCCTCTTCCGTATGGCGCCGCCGATGCCGAGCCCGGCGCTGTCGCATCGCGAGGACGACACCTGGTATCTCCGCGACGACAGCGGCCGCCTCATCGCCCGCGTCAGCCCCTCGGGGGTGCGACTCGGGTAAGGGCCGGGGGGCTATTCGCAACAACGGTACGGCTGCGCAATCGCTGACGCCGCTCGCGACAACGCTATGCGTTGCGCGGGGACGAAGGCGCTACGCGCCTTCGCCTTGGGCTACCTGCCGCGGATGCGTGTAATGGATTACGACTCATATGGGTGTTGTCTGAGAAAAAAATGATCAGACTTCAATGCAGACGTAAATGATCCTCACCGCTTAGCGATGGAGAGAGTACGAATGCGTATCAGAGGTCTTAGTATTGTGGCCGCGGCGGCGCTCTTGACGTCCGTCAGCGCAGCCTATGCTAAAGGT
>DASQSR010000427.1:0-15533 GCA_035642295.1 Allostellaceae bacterium
TTCTCCCTGACGGCGCGGTCGTCGAGCGGCGTGTCGTCGTCGTGCTCGATGTCGCAGAGAGGATTGTCGCACATGGCAGGGCCTGCGGCGTGACGTGCCTGTGATGAGCACGACTAAGAGAAGGGGATCGAGGCATTCAGAATCGATGCGGAAAAGCAGCCGCTGCCATAAAGACCGCGTAAAGGCGGCGTGAACAAGCGGTCGCACCCTCATAAGCGAAACATAAAAGCCGCGTCGCGCGGCGCCCGGCATGAGCGTCGCTTTATGGTTGGGGCGCAAAATCGGTCTCGAATCTTTATCCGTGAGGCGCCTTTTCTAGCGTGTCGCGCATTGGCGACGCGGAGAACAGGATTGGAAAAGATGTTCGACATCATTCGCGGCAGCCGGTCGGCGCAAGGCGCCGGCGAAGCACGCCGTCGCGAGGCGGACCCTCTGGCGAGAACCATCGTCATGGACCTCCTCATCACCACGGCAGGATTTCTGCTGACCGTGGTTGCGGTGGTCGTCGCCGTGCAAGAGATGGCAGTGAATTGAGGCCGTCCCCGATGATCCCCATCGCCAAGATCGCGACGCCGGGCGTTGCCGCGGCATCGCCACGCCGGATCGTCTTTCGCATCTTTCAGGACGACCGCGGCCACTGGTGCGCCGAAAGCGACGACGGCATGACCGGCGGCACCTTCTTCGAGCGCGAGGCCGCTCTGCGTTTCGTGCGGCGCGAGACGACGGGCGTCCCCGCCCTGGTCCTGCTCATCGCGCCGGAGACGGACGGGCGCGGCAATCTGCGTTTAGTGCGCAGCCAGCCGCGCGGTTGATCGATGCGCGGGACGCTGCCGACCGGGCGCTTTCTCAACGCGGGTGTTCTCGCGCTGGGGCTGCTGTTCGGCACGTCCGGCGCGAGCGGGCGGATGGCAGCGGAGCCGCGGGCGGCGACGCCGCCCCTCGCCTCGCCCGCGCCCCCCGATGGCGGCGCGGGCGATGGGCTGCAGCCTACCCGTTACGACGAGATCGGCATCGCTTCCTGGTATGGCGGCCGCCACCAGGGCCAGCGCACTGCCTCCGGCGCGCGCTTCGACCGTATGGCGCTCACCGCGGCGCATCGCTCGCTTCCCTTTGGCACCATCGTCCTGGTCGAGAATCTCGCCAATGGCCGCAGCCTTGCGCTCCCGATTACCGATCGCGGCCCCTACCGGCCGGGCCGCATCATCGATCTCTCGCAGGCGGCGGCACGGCGCCTCGGTCTCGAGGCCCAAGGGCTGGGCCTCGTCGGACTGACCGTGCTGCCGACGCACGCGAGTTCCCCCCTTCCCCAAGGCGGCTGAGATGCGCCAAGCTCTCGACCCCATGTCGCTCAACACCTGCCGGCGTCTCGCGCTCGGCGTCGTGCTCGTGCTGCTGTGGTCCAACGCGTTGAGCCCGCAAGCGATCTGGCTTGGCATCGCGATGCTCTCGGGAGGCTACGCGATGATCGCCACCGGCTTTGCCATCCTCTGCCGCGATCCCTTGGACCCAGCCTCAACCGCTGGGACGAAGCGACCGCGCTGGCCGGCATGCATTTCCTGGCGCGCGCGCTGACCTGAGCACGCCCCCACTGCAAGTTCGACGCCTGGGAGACTGGGGGGTGCCGCGAGGCACCCCCCTTTTTCTCGCCGCGCGCGGGGTGGGCGGCGATCTTTATGCGGCCTTTACATCGCCCGCGCGAAATCCCTCTCGAATTTATACGGCGCGAACGCCTTTTAATGCTGCATTGCGGCAGCGGCGCTGCCGTTGGTTCTGCGGCGATCCCGCGCGACTCTGCTTCGCTTTTATCTGTATCAACTCCCCCGTCCACGGTCGAGAGACGATCGAGTGGCTGGCACAGGAGAACGGGAATGCTTGACACCATCATGCTAGCCGCTGGCGTCGCCTTCTTCGCGCTCGCGATCGCCTATGTCGCGGCCTGCGACAAGATGTGAGGTGGACCATGACAATCGACTACATCCTCGGCGGCGGCGTTAGCCTCATCATCGTCGTCTATCTCGTCTTCGCCCTCATCCGCCCCGAGCGGTTCTAGGAGCGCCTCCATGACCTTGAACGGATGGATCCAGATCGCGGTCTTCAGCGTGATCGTCATCGCGCTGACGCGCCCGTTCGGCGGCTACATGACCCGCGTCTTCGCCGGCGAGCGCACCTTTCTGCACCCGATCCTGCGCCCGGTCGAGCGCGCCATCTATTGGTGCTGCGGCGTCGACGAGAAGCAGGAGCAGCACTGGCTGACCTATGCGGTCGCCATGCTGCTGTTCAGCGTCGCCGGGTTCGCCACGCTCTATGCGCTACAGCGCCTGCAGGCCTACCTGCCCTTCAATCCCGCGGGCGAGAGCGCGGTCGAGCAGAGCCTCGCCTTCAACACGGCGGTGAGCTTCGTCACCAACACCAACTGGCAGGCCTACGGCGGCGAGACCACCATGAGCTATCTCACGCAGATGGCGGGGCTCGCCGTGCACAATTTCCTCTCGGCGGCGACCGGCATCGCTCTTGCCATCGCGGTCGTCCGCGGCTTTGTCCGGCGCGAGGCGAAGACGATCGGCAATTTCTGGGTCGATCTCACCCGCACCACGCTCTACATCCTGCTGCCGCTCTCGGTCGTCATCGGCCTCTTCTTCGTCTGGCAGGGCATGCCGGAGAACCTCAACGCCTATGTCGACGCCACGACGCTCGAAGGCGCGAAGCAGACCATCGCGCAGGGACCGGTCGCCTCGCAGGAGGTGATCAAGATGATGGGCACCAATGGCGGCGGCTTCTTCAACGCCAATTCCGCCCATCCCTACGAGAACCCGAACGCCCTTACCGACTTCGTGCAGATGATCCTCATCTTCTCGATCGGCGCCGGACTCACCAACGTGCTCGGCCGCATGGTGAAGGACGAGCGCCAGGGCTGGGCGATCTTTGCCGCCATGGGGGTGCTCTTCCTCGCCGGCGTCACCACCGTCTATTGGGCGGAATCGCACGGCAATCCGGCCTTCGCCGCCTTCCACGTCGACAGCGCGACGAGCGCGCTCCAGGCCGGCGGCAACATGGAAGGCAAGGAGGTCCGTTTCGGCATCGCCGACAGCGCGCTGTTCGCCACCGCGACCACCGACGCGTCTTGCGGCGCGGTCAACAGCATGTTCGACAGCTTCATGCCGCTGGGCGGCATGATCCCGCTGATCAACATCCAGCTCGGCGAGGTGATCTTCGGCGGCGTTGGCTCCGGTCTCTATGGCATCCTCGCCTTCGCCATCGTCGCCATGTTCGTGGCGGGGCTGATGGTCGGGCGAACGCCGGAATATCTCGGCAAGAAGCTCGAATCGCGCGAAGTCAAGCTCACCATCCTCGCGCTGTTGTCGCTGCCGCTGTCGATCCTCGGCTGGACGGCGCTCGCCACCGTGCTTCCGGCGGGGCTCGCCGGCATCGCCAATGCCGGCCCGCACGGCTTCACCGAGATCCTCTATGCCTACACCTCGGGAACCGGCAACAACGGCAGCGCCTTTGCCGGACTCTCCGCAAACACCCTCTTCTACAACATGACCCTCGCCGGCGCGATGCTGATGGGCCGCTTCATCTTCGTCATTCCGCTGCTGGCCGTCGCCGGCTCGCTCGCGGGCAAGAAATTGCTGGCGCCTTCGGCCGGCACCTTCCCGACACAAAGCCCGCTTTTCGTCGGCCTTCTCGTCGGCGTCATCCTCATCATCGGCGGTCTCACCTACTTCCCGGCGATCTCGCTCGGCCCGGTGGTCGAGCAGGTCGCCATGAACCACGGCACGCTCTACGCCGGTCCCTGAGCCCCAGGCCTCGCAAAGGGTAACGCATCATGAAAAACCTGACCTCGACCATTGCCAGCCCGGCGCAACCCGGCCTTACCAAGCGCCAGATGAAGCCGCTGTCGCTGTTCGACAGCACGCTCATCGTCCCGGCGATCTGGGCTTCATTCCGCAAGCTCGATCCGCGCACGCTGGCCAAGAACCCGGTGATGTTCTGCGTCGAGATCGTCTCGGTGCTCACCACCATCTTCTTCGTGCGCGACCTCGTCACTGGCGGCGGCACGGTGGTGGGCACCAGCGCCTTGTTCTCGGGTCAGATCACGCTCTGGCTGTGGTTCACCGTCCTGTTCGCCAATTTCGCCGAGGCGGTGGCCGAAGGCCGCGGCAAGGCGCAAGCCGACACGCTGCGCCGCACGCGCACTGAAACCAAGGCCAAGCGCCTTGCCGGTGCGCAGACGCGCCAATGGGAGCAGGTCGCCGCGCATACGTTGAAGCCGAGCGACCTGGTGCTGGTTGAAGCCGGCGACATCATCCCGAGCGACGGCGAGGTTGTCGAAGGTGTCGCCTCGGTCGATGAATCGGCGATCACCGGCGAGAGCGCCCCGGTGATCCGCGAAAGCGGCGGCGACCGCTCGGCCGTCACCGGCGGCACGCGCGTCACCTCGGACTGGCTCAAGGTCAAGATCACCGCGGCCCAGGGCTCGACCTTTCTCGACCGCATGATCGCATTGGTCGAGGGCGCGGTGCGGCAGAAGACGCCCAACGAGATCGCGCTCAACATCCTGCTCGCCGGCATGACGCTGATCTTCGTCTTCGCCACAGTGACCATCCCGAGCTTCGCCAGCTATGCCAAGGGCGCCGTCTCGGTCGTGGTTCTGATAGCGCTGTTCGTCACCCTGATCCCGACCACCATCGGCGCGCTGCTCTCGGCGATCGGCATCGCCGGCATGGACCGGCTGGTGCGCTTCAACGTGCTTGCCATGTCCGGCCGCGCCGTCGAGGCGGCGGGCGACGTCGATACGCTCCTCCTCGACAAGACCGGCACGATCACGCTCGGCAACCGGCAAGCCGCGGAGTTCATCGCGCTTCCCGGCATCAACGAGCGCGAGCTCGTCGACGCGGCGCAGCTCTCCTCGCTCAGCGACGAGACGCCCGAAGGCCGCTCCATCGTCGTGCTCGCCAAGGAAAAATACGGCCTCCGCGGCCGCGAGATGGCCCCTCTCAATGCGCACTTCATTCCGTTCTCGGCGCAGACGCGGATGAGCGGCGTCGATGTCGAGGGTCACCACATCCGCAAGGGGGCGGTGGACGCGATCCTCGATCACCTCGGCAAGCGCAGCGCCCCGCCGGCGCAGCTCCAGGCGATCGTCGAGCGCATCTCGCGCTCGGGCGGAACGCCCCTCGCCGTCTCCAAGGACGACCGGGTGCTCGGCGTCATCCACCTCAAGGACATCGTCAAAGGCGGCATCCGCGAGCGCTTCTCCGAGCTGAGGCAGATGGGTATCCGCACGGTGATGATCACCGGCGACAATCCCCTGACCGCCGCGGCGATCGCCGCCGAGGCCGGCGTCGACGACTTCCTGGCGCAGGCGACGCCCGAGGACAAGTTGCGCCTCATCCGCGAGGAGCAGGCCAAGGGCAAGCTCGTCGCGATGTGCGGCGACGGCACCAACGACGCGCCCGCGCTGGCGCAGGCCGATGTCGGCGTCGCCATGAACACCGGGACGATGGCGGCGCGCGAGGCCGGCAACATGGTCGATCTCGACAGCGACCCGACCAAGCTCATCGAGATCGTCGAGATCGGCAAGCAGCTGCTGATGACCCGTGGCGCGCTCACCACCTTCTCGATCGCCAACGACGTCGCCAAGTACTTCGCCATCATCCCGGCGATGTTCGTCGCCTTCTACCCGCAGCTCGGCGTGCTGAACGTCATGGGCCTCAAGACGCCGGAAAGCGCCATCCTGTCGGCGATCATCTTCAACGCGCTCATCATCATCGCGCTGATTCCGCTGTCGCTGCGCGGCGTGCGCTACCGGCCAGCCGGCGCCGCCAGCATCCTGCGCCGCAATCTCTGGATTTACGGAGCCGGCGGCCTCATCGTGCCGTTTATCGGCATCAAGCTCATCGACATGATCGTCACCTCCATCGGCCTCGCCTGAGGAGCCTTCCATGCTGCGAGAATTCCGCCCCGCCATCCTGATGATCGTCGTCATGACGGTCCTGACCGGTCTGGTCTACCCGCTCGGCATGACCGGAATCGCCCAGCTCGTCTTCCCTCACCAGGCGAATGGCAGCCTCATCGAGCGCGACGGCAAAGTGGTCGGCTCGGCGCTCATCGGCCAGAACTTCACCAACGGCAAGTACTTCCATGGGCGGCCCTCGGCCACGACCGAGCCCGATCCCAAGGACCCGACCAAGACGGCGGCGGCGCCTTACGCCGCCGACAATTCCGCCGCCTCGAACCTCGCGCCGACGGCCCAGCCGCTTATCGACCGGGTGAAGGGCGACGCCGCGACGCTGGCCAAGGAGAACCCGTCGGCGCCCGTTCCGGTTGATCTCGTCACCACTTCGGCCAGCGGCCTCGATCCCGACATCACCCCGGCCGGCGCTTTGTTCCAGGTGTCGCGCGTCGCCAAGGCGCGCGGCCTGCCCGAGGACCGCGTCCACCAGCTCGTCGAGGATCATATCGAGGGCCGGACCTTCGGCTTCATCGGCGAGCCGCATGTCAACGTGCTGAAGCTCAATCTGGCGCTCGATGCGCTGGCGAAGGGCTGAAGGCAACCGCGAGGCTGACGGCGGAAGACCGGGAACGGAGGCGCTCTCTCCACCTTCTGTCTTCTGTCGTCGGTCCTCGCTATATAATAATAAGCAATGCCCGCCTCCGACCGACCTGAACGTCACCAGCGGCCCTCGCCGGAGGCCCTGCTCGAGGCGGCGGTCCAGGAGGGGCGCGGCAAGCTCAAGATCTTCCTGGGCGCGGCGCCCGGTGTCGGCAAGACCTACGAGATGTTGCAGGCGGCGCAGGCAAAACGTCGCGACGGCGCCGATGTCGTGATCGGCGTCGTCGAAACGCATGGCCGGGTGGAAACCGAGGCGCTGCTTGCCGGCCTCGAGGTGGTTCCGCGCCGGCGCGTCGAGTACAAAGGCCACGTTTTGGCGGAGATGGACCTCGACGCCATCCTGGTGCGTCGGCCGCAGATCGTGCTGGTGGACGAGCTCGCCCACACCAACGCCCCGGGCGGGCGCCACCCCAAGCGCTATCTCGATGTCGAAGAGCTGCTTGCCGCCGGCATCGACGTCTATACCACGCTCAACATCCAGCATGTCGAGAGCCTCAACGATGTCGTGGCGCAGATCACGCGCATCCGCGTGCGCGAGACCGTGCCCGACAGCATCCTCGACCACGCCGACGACATCGAAGTCATCGACCTGTCGCCGGCCGACCTGATCCGGCGCCTGCAGGAGGGCAAGGTCTACTTGCCGCACCAGGCGGAGCGCGCGGTGCGGCACTATTTCAAGCCGGGCAATTTGACGGCGCTGCGCGAGCTGGCGCTGCGCCGCACGGCGCAACGCGTCGACGAGCAGATGCTGAGCTATATGCGCCAGCATGCCATCCGCGGGCCCTGGGCGGCCGGCGAGCGGGTGCTGGTCTGCGTCAGCGAGGATCGCGGCTGCGCCAGTCTCGTCCGCTACGCCAAGCGGCTTGCCGATCGTCTCCACGCGCCGTGGGTTGCGCTCCATGTAGAGACGTCGCGCTATCACCGCCTGAGCGAGCAGCAGCGCGACAGCATCGCCGACAGTTTGCGTCTTGCCGAGACGCTCGGCGGAGAGGCGATCACCATTCCCGGCGGCCGCGTCGCCGACGAAGTGGTGAGCTACGCCCAGGCCAACAACATCAGCCACATCGCTCTCGGCAAATCCGAGCGCTCGCGCTGGTTCGAGATGCTGCACGGATCGGTCGTGCACGACCTCGTCCGCCGTGCCGGCGGCATCAGCGTCCACGTCATCGCCGGCGAGCGCGAGAGCGAAGCCGGGCCTCCGGCCAAGACCATCGCCACACGCCCGCCGGCGGAGCCCATCGAGCCGGTGCCTTATCTCGTGACCACCGGCATCATCGCGGTCGCCCTCGGCGTCGGCCTCGTGCTGCAGCAGATCCTCAGCATACAGAACATCACCCTCGTCTTCCTCACCGGCATTCTCGTCTCGGCGATCCGCTTCGGCCTCTTGCCGTCGCTCTTCGCCTGCCTGTTGAGCGTCCTCACCTACAACTTCTTCTTCCTGCCGCCGCTCTACACCTTCACCATCGCCGACCCCGAGAACGTCGTCGCGCTGTTCTTCTTCCTCATCGTCGCCGTCATCGCCAGCAACCTCGCCGGCCGGACGCGCGAACAGGTCCTGACCGCGCGCAGCCGCGCCCGCACCACCGAAGAGCTCTTCGCTTTCTCCCGCAAGCTCGCCGGCATCGGCACGCTCGACGACCTGCTCTGGGCGACCGTTTACCAGATCGCCGCCATGTTGAAGGTGCGCATCGTCCTGCTGCTGCCGGGCGACGGGGCAGGCCTTGCGGTGCGCGCCGGCTATCCGCCCGAGGACGAGCTCGACGAGGCCGATCTCGCGGCGGCGCAGTGGACTTGGGAGCACAACCGCGCCGCCGGGCGCGGCGCCGACACCCTGCCGGGAGCCAAGCGCCTGTTTCTACCGCTGCGCACCGGGCGCGCGCCGATCGGCGTTCTTGGCATCGACCGCGACGAGCCCGGGCCGATTCTGACCCCCGACGGCCGCCGCCTGCTCGAGGCCCTCGCCGACCAGGCGGCAGTGGCCGTCGAGCGCACTCTCCTGGCCGAGGATATCGACCGCGCCCGGGTCACGGCGGAGACGGAGCGCCTGCGCGCCGCGCTGCTCACCTCGGTGTCGCACGACCTGCGCACGCCGCTCTCCTCGATCATCGGCTCGCTCACCAGCCTCAGGAGCTATGGCGAGCGCTATGACGACAACACCCGGGACGCGCTGATGGCGACGATCCAGGCCGAGGCCGAGCGGCTCAACCGCTTCATCGGCAATCTCCTCGACATGACCCGGCTCGAATCCGGCGCCGTCGAGATCAGGCCCGAGCCCGTCGACCTTGCCGAGGTCGTCGGCACGGCGCTGCAACGCGCCGGCAAGCTTCTCGCCGAGCACCGGATCGAGGTCGACATTGCCGCCGACCTGTCGTCGCCTGCGGCCGATTATCTGCTGCTCGAGCAGGTGCTGTTCAATCTTCTCGACAACGCCGGGAAATACGCGCCGCCGGGCTCGTTGGTGCGCGTCACCGCGCGGCGCGAGGATGGTATGGCGGCGATCGCGGTCAGCGACGAGGGCCCCGGCATCCCGGCGGCGGATTTGGAACGCATCTTCGACAAGTTCTACCGCGTTCACCGGCAGGACCGGCAACGGGCCGGCACCGGCCTCGGGCTCGCCATCTGCCGCGGCTTCGTCGCGGCGATGGGCGGCACCATCACCGCCGCCAATCGCAACGACCGCAGCGGCGCGGTCTTCACCGTGCGCCTGCCGCTCAACGCCGAGGCGCCGGCCGAGCTCATGGCGCAGCATGCCTAGAGGCGCCACCATCCTGGTCGTCGACGACGAGCCGGCGATCCGACGGCTGCTGCGCACCAGTCTCACCGCGCAGGGCTATGACGTGGTCGAGGCCGAGGGCGGACAGGAGGCGTTGGCCGCCGTCGCGCGCGAGAAACCCGATCTCATCATCCTCGATCTCGGCCTGCCCGATCTCGGCGGCATCGAGGTGATTCGCGTCCTCCGCCAGCAGTCTTCGCTGCCGGTGATCGTGCTTTCGGTGCGCGACGACGAGCGTGGCAAGGTCGAAGCGCTCGATCTCGGCGCCGATGATTACGTCACCAAACCCTTCGGCGTCGACGAGCTGGTGGCGCGCATCCGCACCGCGCTTCGCCACCGCTTTCAGGCCCAGGGCGAGAAGCCGGTGTTCACCGCCGGCGATATCGCCGTGGACCTCGTGCGGCGCAGCGTCAAACGCGGCGGCGAGGAAGTCCATCTTTCGCCCAAGGAATACGATCTCCTGGCCGAGCTCGTCGCCAATGCCGGCAAGGTGCTGACCCACCGCCACATCCTCAGCAAGGTGTGGGGCCCGGCGCATACCGAAGACGCGCAGTATCTCCGCGTGTTCATTCGCAACCTGCGCAACAAGCTCGAGGCCGATCCGGCGCGGCCGCAGCTCATCCGCACCGAGCCTGGCGTCGGCTACCGCTTGCGCGAGGGAAATTGACCGGCGCCGCCGGCTTGCGCCGGCGCGCCGGCTCGGGTCAAATCAGCCCGTCATCTATGGGAGGAGAAGCGCCGTGATTCACGTCATCGCCATCATCACCGCCAAGCCCGGCCAGCGCGAGGCGATCCTCGCCGCATTCCGCGCCAACATGCCGGCCGTCCACGCCGAGAAGGGCTGCATCGAGTACGGCCCCGCCGTCGACGCCGAAGGCTTCGGCGGCTTTCAGACGCGGTTCGGCGCCGACGCCTTCGTCGTCGTCGAGAAATGGGAAAGCGCCGACGCGCTCAAGGCCCATGCTGCGTCCCCGCACATGGCCGCCTATGCGGCGAAGACGAAAGACCTCATCGCCAGCCGCATCATCCACGTGCTGCAGCCGGCGTGAGGCGATGGCGGCGTGCCGCGATCAGCTGCCGGCCTGGACGTTGTAGGGATAGCCTTGGAAGTTGATCGGAGCGGCGCCCGGCGTTGTGCTGCCGGAGGTGGGGGTCGGGTCGGTTTGGGCGCAACCGGCGGCCGTCGCGGCGAGCAAGGCTGCCGCCAGGATCGCGCGGCTTCGCCGCGTCAACACGGAACGTATCGTCATAGCTTGCATGTCCTTCCTGGGTACTTGCTAATGCAAGCAAATAGGCGGCTTTGCGGCCGATCATAACCACGCGTCTGGCGAAGAGACTTTTCAGCGAGGGCGAAGAGTGATCGCTCGGTCTTCAGCGGCGACGCGGCCGGCCGGCATTCGCCGTGAATTTTTCATGAAGGCGAGAAGAGGCCAGCCGCGGCGTTCTCACCGCGGGCTGAGGCGCGTATAGCGCGCGGCACCGAAGATCGTGCCGACGCCGCCGCTGCTGTCGGCGAGCGGCAGGTGCAGTGATTCGGAAAAAATGTGCGCTTTGCCGATCGCGGTGAGCGGGCCGACCGCGAGCACCGGGCGTGCTGCACCGACCACCGCCAGCAGCATGGTGGTGAGCCAGCGAGCGATCTCGGGTATGGCCGCATAGACCTCGTGCACGGTCTTGCCCGTGCTGTTGCGACCGTATCGCTCGGTGATCTCGCTGCCGATCAGGCGATAGCGGAACTCGGCGCCCGGCAGCACGTCGATGAGAAACAGTTGGCGCAGATAGGGCTTGAGCTCGAGCGGATCGATATCGCTGCGGCGCGGCAGCGGCCGCTCCTGGCGCTTTTCTTTCCAATAGTCGAGCACCGACCGCAGCACCGGCGTTTGCACGTCGGGGGGATCGACGACAAAGCTCAGCCCGTGCAGCGTGGCGCCCCGGTCTTGCGCAACCGGAGGAATCTCGCCCGGCATGATGTTCCCGCTCTACGTGTGGTCGATTATCGACTTCTATGCCCAACTATCTCACGGCCATGGTTAATCTTCCAGCGTATTCTGAGCCTCAAGGCTCACACTGCTGATCCGAGCGAAGTTTTCCGCGTCCGGACCGGCGAAAGACCCGGCATCGGTCTTGGCGGATTCACCATGTCGGCGTATGCTGTTGCCGCTTTGTGCCGGAAGGCCGGGGCGCGCCCGGCGGCTGCTAGAGGACCGCTTCTTGCCGATCAATTCGCGCCTGGCGCGGCTTGCCGACAATCCGTTTGCCCGTCTCGGCGCGCTTCTGGCCGATATCCGGCCGCGCGTGAACGCGGCTCCGGTCATGATGTCGGTTGGGGAGCCTCAACACGAGACGCCGGCGCTGGCCGCTCGCATTCTCGCCGAGAGCGCCTCGCTCTGGAACCGGTATCCGCCGATGCAAGGCACGCCCGAATACCGCGCGGCCTGCGCCGCCTGGCTGGAGCGCCGCTACCACCTGCCCGCCCAGATGATCACCGCCGAGCGGCATGTTCTGGCGCTCAATGGCACCAAGGAAGGGCTTTTCCAGGTCGGATTGCTCGCCGTGCCCGACACCAAGGCGGGCAAGACCCCGGTCGTGCTGCTGCCCAATCCGCACTATCTCGTCTATACCGGCGCCCCGGTCATGGCCGGCGCCGAGGTGGTGGCGCTCGATGCCACCACCGAGACCGGGTTTCTGCCGGATCTCGACGCGATTCCCGCCGATCACCTGGAGCGCTGCGCGCTTTTCTATCTCTGCACCCCCGCCAATCCGCAGGGCGCCGTCGCCAGCCGCGCTTATCTCGAGAAAGCGATCAAGCTGGCGCGCGACTGGGATTTCATCCTCGCCGTCGACGAGTGCTATTGCGAGATCTATGACGCGGCGCCGCCGTCCGGCGCGCTGGAGGCGGCGCTGGCCCTGGGCGGCGATCTTCGCAACCTGCTCGTCTTCCATTCGCTCTCCAAGCGGTCCAACGCGGCCGGCATGCGCTGCGGCTTCGTCGCCGGCGACGCCGACCTCATCGCCCGCTTCCAGCACCTGCGCAGCTATGGCGGCGCGCAAGTGCCGCTGCCGCTGCAGCTTGCCGCCACCGCGCTGTGGCAGGACGAAGCCCATGTCGAGGCCAATCGCGCGCTCTATCGCCGCAAGTTCGACATTGCCGAGGCGCGCCTTGCCGGCCGCCTCGGCTTCTACCGCCCGCCGGGCGGATTTTTCCTCTGGCTCGATGTCGGCGACGGCGAGCAGGCGGCGAAGCTTCTCTGGCGCGAGGCCGCGGTCCGCGCTCTGCCGGGCGGCTACATCGCGCGCGACCAGCAGAGCGGCAATCCGGGCCGGCGCTACATCCGCCTGGCGCTGGTGCATGACGATGCGACAGTGGCTTCCGGTCTCGACCGGCTGAGCCAGGTGCTGTGATGGGCCGATGCCGAAAGGACGAAGCGCCATGGCAACGATGAGCGAAAGCGCCGAGCCGCGGGCGCCCAGGCGTCTCCTGTTCGAAGCGACGGGTCTCGTGCTGCTGGTCGGCACCGTTCTGCTTGCGCTCGCCCTCATCAGCTACAATCACGCCGATCCCTCGTGGGACCACGCCGTCGACGCCCTGCCCAGCAATATTCTCGGCGAGCGCGGCGCGATCCTCGCCGACCTGCTGTTCCAGAGCTTCGGCCTTGCCGCGGCGCTGCTGCCGCTGATCATGCTCGCCTGGTCGGTCCGGCTGCTGCTCGGCCGCGGCCTCGCCTGGCTGCCGCTGCGCGTGGCGCTGCTGCTGCCCATGCTGCTGTTGTTCGCGCTGGCGCTGGCGGTGATGCCGGCGCCGCGGCTCTGGCCGGCGGTGGCGGGGCTCGGCGGCTTCACCGGCAAGCTGCTGCGCGCTGCGCTGGTCGGTGTGGGCGTGCCGGGGCCGCTCGCCGCGCTCGCCGCGGTGGCCGTGGCGTCGCTGCTGCTGCTCTTCGTCACCGGGCTCTCGATCGACGATTGGCGCAACGTCGTTCCGGCCGAGCGCGGCGGCCGTGCCAGGCGCCGGGCACGGCCGCCCTGGATCGCGGCTCTTGCCGGTCTTGCCAGCCTTGGCGGGGTTTTGGCGCGGCTTGTGGCGCGGCCTGAGGCCGATGCCGAGCGCGTTCGGCACGAGCCCAGCCTCAAGGCCGACGCCGAGACCGACAACGAGACCGAGGAAGCGGAAGAGGCGCCGCCCCGGGTCGAGAAGATCGCGCGCCGCCGCGCGCCCGCCGTCGATCTGCCGCCGCGTGGCAAACGCGAGCCGGCGCGACAGGCGACGCTCGATCTCGGCCCGGCCGACCGGCATCTGCTGCCGCCGCTCGATCTGCTCGCCGCGCCGCCGCCGGCGCGGACCGCCGAGATCAACGAGGAGGCGCTGCAGCAGAATGCGCGCATGCTCGAGTCCGTCCTCGAAGATTTCGGCGTGCGCGGTCAGATCGTCAAAGTGCGTCCGGGCCCGGTGGTGACGCTCTATGAGCTCGAGCCGGCGCCCGGCATCAAGGCCTCGCGCATCATCGGTCTTGCCGACGACATCGCGCGGTCGATGAGCGCCATCTCGGCGCGCGTTGCCGTCGTTCCCGGGCGCAACGTCATCGGCATCGAGCTGCCCAACGCCAAGGCGGAGATGGTGCATTTGCGCGAGCTTCTTGCCTCGGAGGCCTATGAGCGCACCGCGGCGCGGCTCAACCTGGTTCTGGGCAAGGACATCGGCGGTGCGCCGGTGATCGCCGATCTCGCGCGCATGCCGCATCTGCTGATCGCCGGCACCACCGGCTCCGGCAAGTCGGTCGGCATCAACACGATGATCCTCTCCATCCTCTACCGCCTGCCGCCGGAGCAGTGCCGCTTCATCATGATCGATCCGAAGATGCTGGAGCTGTCGGTCTATGACGGCATCCCGCACCTGCTCTGCCCGGTGGTGACCGAACCACGCAAGGCGGTCGTCGCGCTCAAATGGACGGTGCGCGAGATGGAGAAGCGCTACCGCGCCATGTCGAAGCTCGGCGTCCGCAACATCGAGGGCTACAATCAGCGCCTTGGCGAGGCCGCCCAGCGCGGCGAGGCGCTGATGCGCAAGGTGCAGACCGGATTCGATGCCGAGACCGGACAGCCGATCTTCGAGGACCAGCCGCTCGACACCACGCCGCTGCCGCTCATCATCGTCGTCGTCGACGAGATGGCCGATCTCATGCTGGTGGCCGGCAAGGACATCGAGGCCGCGATCCAGCGCCTGGCGCAGATGGCGCGCGCCGCCGGCATTCACATCGTCATGGCCACCCAGCGTCCGTCGGTCGACGTCATCACCGGCACGATCAAGGCGAATTTCCCCACCCGGATCAGCTTCCAGGTGACCTCGAAGATCGACAGCCGCACCATCCTCGGCGAGAGCGGCGCAGAACAGCTGCTCGGCCGCGGCGACATGCTCTATATGGCAGGCGGCGGCCGCATCACCCGCGTGCACGGCCCGTTCGTCTCCGACCAGGAGGTCGAGCAGGTGGTGCGCTTCCTGAAGGAGAACGGCCACCCGCCGGTCTATGTGGAGGAGATCACCGCCGACGAGGAGGAGGGGGAAGGCGGCGAGGGCTTCGGCGGCGAAGGCGACGCCGGCGGATCGGGCGACCAGCTCTACGATCAGGCCGTGGCGCTGGTCTGTCGCGAGCGCAAGGCCTCGACCAGCTTCGTCCAGCGCCATCTTCAGATCGGCTACAACCGCGCCGCGCGCATCATCGAGCGCATGGAGGCCGAAGGCGTGGTCAGCGCCGCCAACCATGTCGGCAAGCGCGAGGTCCTGGCACGCAACATCGAATAGGCGGCGCGGGCGCCGAGACGCCCCGACGCCGGCGGCCCTTTCCGAGCCGGGCGGGGTCGCCTATATCGTAGCCTGCCCATGAAACCGCTCTCCCGCCGCCATCTCCTCGCCCCCGTCGTCACCGAGCCCAAGAAGGCGGTGGTCGCGCTCAAATGGGCGGTGCGCGAGATGGAAGAGCGCTATCGCAAGATGTCCAAGCTCGGCGTGCGCGGCCAGATCGTGCAGGTTCGCCCAGGCCCGGTGGTCACGCTCTACGAACTCGAGCCGGCCCCGGGGATCAAGGCGTCGCGGATCATCGGGCTGGCCGACGACATCGCCAGATCGATGAGCGCGATCTCGGTCAGGGTCGC
>DASQSR010000428.1:0-2508 GCA_035642295.1 Allostellaceae bacterium
CTCGGTGAACCGGTCGTAGACTGGCTTGAGGAGTGCCATCGCATCAGCGGATTGGCCCTGGTCGCGCAGCAGCCGGGCGAGGCTCGTGGCGGCGCGCAGTTCCCAGGACAGGGCACCTTGCCGGCGCGCCCAATCGAGCGCTTGCCGGAAGTGATCCTCGGCCACTGCCGCCGCTCCGGGCGCGCCCTGCAGCAGAAGCAGCTCGCCCTTGACGCGCAGCAGCTCGGCGATTGCCCAGCGATCTTCGGTGCGATCGGTCCATTCCAGCGCCTCCTCGATCGCGGCAAGTCCCTCAGAGACCTGGCCGGCACGGCCCAAGGCTTCCGCCATCTCACTCAGGAACGTGAGGAACCGCAACGCGGACCTTGTTTCGCCGAGTTCGTCAAAGCCGGCGCGCAGCAGCGATAATCCAGTGTTGAGATCGCCGCGGTGGATGACCAGCACTCCCTGATGGCTGCGGCCCCAAGCATGCCAGACTGGCAGCGCGTGCCTTGTCGAATGGTCGAGCAGCATTCCCGCGTAGTCTCCCGCCGCGGCCAGATCGCCGACCAACAGCGCGATCGGGCACGCCGCTAAGCCCAGAGCGTAACACAGCGAGGTTGCGTGATTGGCCGCGCGAGCGTCCTCGACGGCCCTTTCGGCGGTGCGCATCGCCCGATCCGGAAATCCCTGCAGCCACAGGATCCGCGCGAGCAAGGCGCGTGGCACCGTCCGCTGATTGAGCTGGAAGCCAATGAAGCGCGATCTGTGGTCGGCAGTCACATGATCAGCGAGCGCGCGTTCCAGATGACGCCGCGCACTGGGTTGGTCGCCCAGACAATGCTGCGTGAAGCCGATCAGCCGGTCGCCGATCAGCCGATCGTTATGGTCAGGGCGCTTCGCCGCCAGGGCACAGAACCTTTGCGCCAGCTCCAGAGCGACGCGATGCCGACCGCAGCTGCTGTGGAAGAACCACAGCCCCCAGAGCGAGCGCAACCTGTACTCGCCATCATCAAGGCTTTCCGCAATCTCGAGGGCCTTAGTCCAAGTCGCGCCGATCTCGGGGCCGGCACCACCTCTGGTATGTATCAACGATGCGGCCAGCGCGACGTGGAGCTTCATCTCGCGGCGCGCGTCCCCGTTCGCGCCGACCGCGAGAGCTGCCAGCGCCCGCTCTACGCGACCGCGGCATTCCTCCAATAGCGACAGGTGCGTCCACAGGGGCTCCGCGGCGGCCGTCAGCGCCACGCCGATCGCGGCATCACCGCCCGGCGAGAAGGCCCAGTCGAGCGCCGCGCGTAAATCGTCGATCTGCCGCCCGTAATCAGCCAGCAGTTCCGCCGCGGGCCGTCCCTCCCATTCGGTTTCGGCCAGCTCGAAAAAATCCCTGTAATATTCGGCATGACGCCGCGCGAGCCGTTCGCCCTCCCCGCTCTCGCCCAGCTTTTCGATCGCGTAGGCCCGCGTTGTGTCGAGCAAGCGGTAGCGCGCGACGCGGCCGTCAACCTCCGCCGCAACGAGCGACTTCGAGAGCAGATTCGAGAGACCCTCGACGACCTCCCACGGCGCAAGCTCTGGGCTCGCCGCAACCGCACTGGCCGCCTCCAGGCTGAAGACACCAGCAAAGATCGCTAGGCGGCGCAGGATCACGCGTTCGGGCTCCGCCAGCAGTTCGTAGCTCCAGTCGAGCGTCGCCCGCATCGTCTGGTGCCGCGGCAATGCCCGCCGGCCGCCGGTCAACAGCTGGAAACGATCGTCGAGGCGGGCGGCGAGCGCCTCGATGCCGAACACGGCGGCGCGCGCCGCCGCAAGCTCGATCGCCAGCGGGATGCCGTCGAGCCGCCGACAGATAGCCGCGATCACCGCTGCACCATCCCGATCCTCGGTAACATGGGCCCCGCTGGCGCGCGATCGGAGGACGAACAGCCAGACGGCACCATACCGCCAAAAGTCATCGTCCTCCGCGGCGGGCACGGCGAGCGGCGGCACCGGGTAGATCTGCTCGCCCTCAGCCCGCAGCGGCTCGCGGCTGGTGGCGACGACATGCGCCGCCGGGCTGGCGTGCAACAACGCCTCGGCCATTCCAGCGGCGGCGGCGATCACGTGCTCGCAGGTGTCCAGCACCAGCAACAGCGGCCGATCGGCGAGCGCCTCCGCCACGCGTTGCGCCGAGATCTCACCGCCAACAAGCTCGAGCCCGACCGCTGCGGCAACCGTGGCGGGCACCAAGCCGGGATCGGCGAGCGGCGAGAACTCAGCCAGCCATACGCCGTCGGTAAAGTTCGGCAGTAGCTGGCGCGCAGCCGTGAGCGCGAGCTGCGTTTTGCCGATGCCGCCAGCCCCGGTCAGCGAGACCAGCCGATGAGAGCCAATGAGGCTTACGACTTCCGCGACCTCAGCATCACGGCCAACCAGCTCGGAAACCGGCGCTGGCAGGTTCGTCTGCGGCAGCGCCCCTGCGGGCTGCGCAGCCATGCCGGCGGCGCGCTCGACCGGGCTTCCTGACGGCGCGCGGACCTGGCCGGTAAA
>DASQSR010000429.1:0-2919 GCA_035642295.1 Allostellaceae bacterium
TCGGCGATATAGGGCGTGCGCTTGAAGATGGCGGCGACGGCGTGGAGATCGAAATCGATCCCCGCCTCATGCGCGATCGCCGGCAGGTGCAGGCCCGCGTTGGTCGAGCCGCCCGAGGCGGCGACGACCATGGCGGCATTCTCGAGCGCTCGACGCGTGACGATGTCGCGCGGCCGGATGCGCCGGCGCAGCAGCGCCATCACCGCCTCGCCCGAGGCTTCGGCAAAGCCGTCGCGGCTGTCATAAGGCGCCGGCGGACCGGCCGAGCCGGGCAGCGCCAGGCCCAGCGCCTCGGAGACGCAGGCCATGGTGTTGGCGGTGAACTGGCCACCGCAGGAGCCGGCCGACGGGCAGGCGACGCATTCGAGCTCGTGCAGATCGGCATCGCTCATCCGTCCGGCGCTGTGCGCGCCCACCGCCTCGAACACATCGCCGACGGTGACGTCCTTGCCGTGGAACCTGCCGGGCAGGATCGAGCCGCCATAGATGAAGACCGACGGCACGTTGAGCCGCACCATCGCCATCATCAGCCCCGGCAGCGACTTGTCGCAGCCGGCGAAGCCGACAAGCGCGTCATAGCAATGGCCGCGCACGGTCAGCTCGACGGAATCGGCGATCACTTCGCGCGACACCAGCGAGGACTTCATGCCGGCATGGCCCATGGCGATGCCGTCGGTGACGGTGATGGTGGTGAATTCGCGCGGCGTGCCGCCCGCGGCGGCCACGCCCTTCTTCGCCGCCTGCGCCTGGCGCGCCAGCGCGATGTTGCACGGCGCGGCCTCGTTCCAGGTGGTGACCACGCCGACGAGCGGCTGCGCGATCTGCTCTTCGGTGAGGCCCATGGCATAGAGGTAGGAGCGGTGCGGCGCGCGCTCCGGCCCGACCGTGACATGGCGGCTCGGCAGCGTCGCTTTGTCGATCGCAGGCTTCCTCACATCGTCGGGCATGGCGCTCTCCTCGATTTTGCCGCTGGTTTTGCCGCACCATACAAAGCGCCCTGCCGGCGCTCAACCGCGCCCCCCTTGTGCGCCCACCCGTCGCGGCGCGTGACGGTGCGGGAAATCCGGGCTAGAAGGCGCCGCCATGCTCACCTTCGCCGAGGCCTGGAGCGCCTATCGCCGGGCCGAGACCCGGCTGCCGCCGAAGCCGCCTCCCGTCACGCCCCGCCGCATCGCCGCCCTCGCCGAGATCGCCGACGCGTTCGACCTCTTCGTGCTCGATGCCTGGGGCGTGCTCAATATCGGCGAGACGCCCATCGCCGGCGCTGTGGCGGCGGTGGCAAAGCTGCGCGCCGCCGGCAAGGCTGTCGTCGTCCTCAGCAATGACGGCACCCGCGAGCCCGAAGCCGCCGCCGAGCGCCATCGCCGCCGCGGCTTCGATTTCGCCCCCACCGAAATCCTCCCCGGCATCGCGCTGCTGCCGGAGGTGGTGGCGCGGCTGGCCGCGCCGGGGCCGCTCGGCCTCATCGCCGATCCGCCCGCGCCCTACCCCGCTCTCACCGGCGCCATGCTGCCGCTCGCCGATGATCCCGCCGCCTATGACGCCGTCGCCGGCTTCGTTTTCCTGTCGAGCGACGGCTGGAGCGAGGCGCGCCAGCGGCTGCTCCAGGCGAGCCTCGCGCGACGCCCCCGCCCGCTCGTCGTCGGCAATCCCGACATCGTCTCGCCCGACCCCCTGGGCATGGCGACCGAGCCCGGCTTTTTCACGCATGGCCTTGCCGAGGCGGCGGGGCTCTTTCCGATCTTCTGCGGCAAGCCGTTCGCGCCGATCTATCGGCACCTCTGGGCGCGCCATCCCGGGATCGCGCCCGAACGCGTGCTCGCCGTCGGCGACACGCTCCATACCGACATCCTCGGCGGCCGCGCCATGGGCTGGCGCACGCTGCTGATCGAGGACGGCTTCTGCCGTGGCCAGGATGGCACCGTGCTTGCCGCCGATTGCGGCATCTGGCCCGATTTCATCGCGCCTCGGCTGTGACCCGGCTGGGTCTGCCGCGCCCCGGCATTGCAATCGCCGTCGAAGGTTTTGCGCCATTCCATGGGTTGCATTACGGTGAGATGCCGCAGTCGCGAGGGAGGAAGAGAATGGCGGCGTGGCTCGCCTATCTCCTTGGCCTGCTGACCTGGTTGCCGATCATCGCCCTCGCCGTGCTGACCGGGCGGCTGCTGGCCTGGGCGCGCGAAACGCAGACCCGTCCCGCCGCCGCGAAAAGCCTGAAGCGCCTGGCACCGCCGGGGGCGCCCGAGAGCGGCGATGATCCATGGGCGGTCGCCTGGGCCGATGCGCTGAACTAGCCTCCTCCTAACCGACGAGCCGCGGCGCCAGCCGCTCCTCGAACTCGACGCCGGCCATCTCCTCGCGCCGCCACGCGACCCGCGCCCGGAGCGGCTCGTAATGGGCAAAGGCGATGACCACCGTGTCGTCCGAGGCGGCAGCGCGTTCGAGGATGAGCCGCGCGCCGAGCGCGGAATAGTCGAGCACGACGCAGCCTTCCCAGCCGCCGCCGCGCTCGAGCCGGCCAGGCCACAGCACCGGCATGCGCTGCGCGCGCCGGCGCTCCGCCAGCGCGGTCGTGCTGCGCTCGACGCGCGCCGTCCCGATCAGCAGACGGTCGACGGTATCGCCGCTCGTGGACAACGGCAGGATGAGGCACTCGACGCGTTCGATACTGCTCTGAAAGGTCGGATCCTCCTCGACGAAGAGCGGCTCGCCCGACATCCGCACCGCCGCATAGGCGCTCTCGACCGCCGGCCGGGCGGCTGCGGGAACCGCCGCCAGCGTCTTGCCCGTGAGATCAACGCCGAAGGCCATGGCGATATCCGTGCCGTAGATCGCGTAGCGGTAATCGCGGCCGCTCGCCAGCACTTCGACGAGGTGCAGATATCCGAGCCATGGCCGCAGCTCGAACACGTCGAAATC
>DASQSR010000430.1:0-13280 GCA_035642295.1 Allostellaceae bacterium
TGACTCACTCCCCGGCAGGAAACACGCATGGCAGAGGCATAACTCGTCGGTCGTCGCACCCGGCTCCCCCCTCCCTACCCTCCCCCTCAAGGGGGGAGGGTTTGTTCGTTGAGAGGTGGCTCATAGCTGACGGCTGACGCCTCACAAGTTCACGATGTCAAAGAACAGAGCGGTCAGCCGATGCTACCACAGCACCCCTCAGCGGCTCGGCTTGCGCTCTAGCGCGGCGTTGCCCGGAGGCGCGTCAGCGCGGCGATGGCCTCGAGCAGCGGCGTCTTCACCGCGACGCGCCGGCCAAGCTCGACCACCGTGGCCACCAGCGCGTCGATCTCGACCGGTCGCCCGGCTTCGAAATCCTGGAGCATCGACGTCTTGAAATCGCCGATGGTGCGCGACTCCTCGATGCGCGCCTCGACGTCGCGGCCAAAGCGCGTGCCGAGGGCTGCCGCCACCTGCTGGCATTCGATCATCGCCGCGCGCAAGACGGCGCGGACGGCGGGATCATCGGCCATCTGGTCCATCTTGGCGCCGGTGAGCACGCTCACGGGATTGAAGGCGACGTTGCCCCAGAGCTTCATCCAGACGGCGTCGCGGATGCGCGCCGTCATCTCGATCTTGATGCCGGCGGCCTTGAGAAGGTGCGCCACGCGGTCGAGCCGCGTCGAGCTCGAGCCGTCGGGCTCGCCCAGGATCAGCAGGTTGCCGCCGAAGCGCCGCACCAGCCCCGGCTCGGGCACGGACGCCGCCATGTAGACGACGCAGCCGATGACCCGGGCGGGATCGAGACTGCGGGCAACGGCGCCCTCGGGATCGACGGCGAGGATGCGGCTGCCCTCGAGCGGAGCGCCGGCGCGGTAGGGAAACCACCAGGGAATGCCGTTCTGCGCCGGCAGCAACACGGTCTCGGGGCCGAGCAGCGAGGCGATCGACGGCGCCGCCTCGGCCATGGCATGGGCCTTTGCCGCGATGATCACCAGCTCCTGGGGTCCCAGCGCCTCGGCGCGGTCGACGGCACACACCGGCAGCACACGCACGGTGCCCTTCTCGTCGAGCCGCAAGCCCTGCTCCTGGATCGCCCGGAGATGCGGACCGCGGGCGACCACGGCCACGTCATGGTCGGCTGCCGCCAGCTTTGCCGCGAGATAGCCGCCGATGGCACCGGCGCCGAAAACCGCGATTTTCATTCGCTTCTCACCTCGCTGCGGTGCCGTAGGCCTCAGCCGCCGTCGCCACCTTGTCGGGATCGAAATCGTTGATGTCGGCGATGAGGTCGTTGGTGACGACGTCGCTTGCGCTCACCTTCTGCTGAATGACGCCCTGCTTCAGCAGGAAAGCGAGGTAGGCATCGTAATTCGCCATCGCGTTCTCGCCCCAGCGAGTCACACCGGATTTTTGCAGGCGCCAGTTGACGATGCGCGCTTCGAGCGTTTTCACGTCGTCCTTCAGCGCCTGATCCTCCGACTTGCCGGTCGATTTCGTCTGCGGAAACTCTTCCCACAGAATCCGCACCGCCGCCTCGGGGTTGTCGATCGCGAAAATCGTGCCCTTGGCATAGCCCTGTGCCAGCGCCACAGCCTCGGCACGGTGCGTCTTCAAGGTGTCGTCGAGCGCAATGAACCCGTTGGACGGAAAGCGATCGATCGCCTCGGCCGGCAGGCGTCGAAGCGGGAGCCCGGCGTTCTCGATGAGCGCATACTGCACGTCGTAGAGGCTCAGCAGGTCGACCTGCTTCGCGCGCAGCAGGGCGGTCGCCTGCGCCCCTTCACCGACGACGACGATGTTGACATCGCTCGCGGGATCGAGCCCGAGGCTGGCGACGAGCGCGCGCGCCACCGGGAGCCCGGCCGAAGCCATCGACTGCACGCCGATCCGCTTGCCCTTGATCTCGTCCTTGGCCAGCGACCTGATCGGGCTGTCGGCAGCGACGGCAAAGCCATAGATGTTGCCCTGGTAGGCGGTGTAGAAGACCTTGGCGAGCAGTCCCTGCGGCCGGAAGGACGCAAGCGGCTCGACCGAAGGCAGCGCGTAGCGCAGCTCGCCGGTGCCGACATACCTGACGCAGTCGGTCGAGCCGGCAAGCGGCACCAGCTCGACCTCGAAGCCGGCCTTCTTGAACCACCCCATCTTGTTGGCGATGGCGAAGGGCGACGCGGCGGAGGTGACGGTCTTGGCGCACCAGCCGACGCGAAGCTTGGTTTGCGCCGCGCCGGGCGCGGACGTCGCTGCGGCCAGCGCAAGAGCAGCGGTGAAGGCGATAAGAAGCGATCTCGTCATAGGCGCGCCCCCCTTCCCACGTCTTCCGTCGCCGTGGTCTTGACCGAAGGATCCCAGAACAGCACGCGGCGACGCATCAGCAGAATAATCTGGTTGAGCAGCAATCCCAGCACCGACAGGATCAGCAGGATCGAAAACACGCCGGCCACGTCGGCATTGAAGTTCAGCGTCTGGATCAGCATGCCGAGCCCGGCGGTCGCGCCGACGAACTCGGCGACGATGGCGCCGATCAGCGAGAAGATCATCGCCACCTCGAGCCCCGCCATGATGAACGGCAGCGCGCCCGGCAGCCGAAGCATCCAGAAGATCTGAGGCTCGCTGGCGTCGAGCGAGCGCATCAGGTTGACGCGGTCCTCGTCCGCCGAGCGGAGGCCGACGATGGTGTTGACCATCAGCGGGAAGAAGGCGATGAGCGCCGCGTTCACCACCTTGGAGGTGAGGCCGAGGCCGAACCAGACGACGATCAGCGGCGCGAGCGCCACCTTGGGCAGCGCCTGGAACATGACGATGAAGGGGTAGAGGTAGTATTCCACGCGCCGGCTCAGCGCCACCACCGTGCCCAGGACGAACGCGAGCGCGGTGCCGGCGGCGAAGCCCAGCGCGGTTTCGAGCAGCGTCACCCAGAGGTTGTCGATGTAGACGCGGCTCACGATCCCGCGATAGAAGGCGAGCGCGATGCCGCTGGGCGCCGGCAGGATGAAGACCGGAATGGCGAAGAGACGCACCGCCCCTTCCCAGACGAAGAGGAACGCCAGCAGCAGCAGGATGCGCAGCACGGGATTGCCGAAGCTCACAGGCCCAGCCCTCCCCGGACGTTGAAATGCCCCCGGATGCGGCGCACGGTCTCGCCGAACTCGGCCGTGTTCATGGCATCGAGCGAGCGCGGCCGCGGCAGGTCGACGGCGACGATCTCGGCAATCCGGCCGGGGCGCGGCGTCATCACCAGGACGCGGTCGGCGAGGAACACCGCTTCGGGAATCGAGTGGGTGATAAACACCACGGTCTTGCGCCGCTCCAGCCAGATGCGCTGCAGCTCGAGGTTCATCTGCTCCCGCGTCATCGCGTCGAGGGCGCCGAAGGGCTCGTCCATCAGCAACAGGGCGGGATCGTGCACCAGCGCGCGGACGATGGCGACGCGCTGCTGCATGCCGCCGGAAAGCTGCCACGGGTAGCAATGCTCGAACCCGCCCAGTCCGACCAGCTCCAGCAGCTCGCGGGCGATCCGCTCGTGCCGCGGCCGGTCGAGACGCTGAACATCGGCGGGAAGCAGCACGTTGGCGAGCACGCTGCGCCAGGGGAAGAGCACCGGAGATTGGAATACGACGCCGATGTCGCGACGCGGGCCCAGGATCGGGGTGCCGCGGAGCATCGCCTCGCCGCTCGTTGCCGGCAGCAGACCGGCGAGGATCTTGAGGAGGGTCGACTTGCCGCAGCCGGAGGGGCCGAGGATGGCGACGAACTCGCCGTCGGCGACGCCGAATTCGATGTCCTCGAGCGCCACCACCGGGGATCGCGCCGCGCCATAGGACTTGCCGAGGCGCCGCACCGCGATCACGGGCACGGCAGTTGAGGGCGGAGGGTCCCCCTCGCCGACGGCCGCCAGGCCGATCCTGCCTATCGCCCCCGCGCCGCTCGCCCGCATCGCGCCCCCCGCTCGGGGATTGACGAAAGAGGCTATCGGGCGGCCCGGCCAGCGTCAATCGCGGCGCCGGCGCAGCGGCATTCCCCCGCGCCGGTGAAGATCGCGGCAAGGGCTTGCGCGCCAGCGGCCGGTCTTAGATAAAGGGCCGCATGACCTCCGCCTTGCGCGGGTTCATCGCCGTCCTGCCTTTGGCCGCGGCGGCGGCGGCCCACCCCCTCCCTGCCCTGCGCCCTGTCGGGCCTCGCGCCGCCGGTCCCCGGCAAGCGGGGATCGCGCCGTGATCGCGTTCATCGTCAAGCTGGTCGAGGTCAGCCGACGCAACGCCGCGGCGGTCGTTGCCGCCGTGGTCCTGCTCGCCATCGCCGGCGGCTATTACACGGCCGGCCACATCAGCATCGACACCGATGTCGACAAGCTGATCAACCCCGACCTGCCGTGGCGACAGCAGCAAAGGGCGCTCGATGCCGCCTTTCCGCAGCGAGCCGATCAGCTGGTGGTGGTCATCGACGCGGCGACGCCCGACCAGGGGGCGGACGCCAGCGCCGCGCTCGCCCAGCGCCTCGCTTCGGAACACGATTTGTTCCGCACGGTGGTGCGTCCGGACAGCGGCCCCCTCTTCGAGAAGGACGGGCTGCTGTTTCTCTCGCAGAAGGAAGTGCAGGACACCTCCGACCAGCTCATTGCGGCCCAGCCGCTGATCGGCACGCTGGCCGCCGACCCGAGCCTGCGCGGCGTCTTCGGGGCGCTCGATCTTGCCGCGCAGGGCGTGATCCACGGCCAGATCCAGCCGAGCTCCCTCGCGACGCCGCTGGACACGGTCGCGGCAGCGACCACGGCCGCGCTCCAAGGAAAGCTCCGGCCGATCTCCTGGCAGACGATGATGACCGGCCGCAAGCCCGAGGCGCTGGAGCTGCGGCGCTTCATCCTCACTCAGCCCCGGCTCGACTACAACGCGGTCCAGCCGGGAGCGGTCGCCACCGCGGCGATCCACGAGGCGGCGCGGCAGCTTGGGCTCACGCCGCAGAACGGCGTCACCGTCCGCGTGACCGGCGATGTGGCGCTGTCCGACGCGCAGTTCGAGAATCTCACCCACGGCGCCGGGTTCTCGACGGCGCTGTCGGTCGGTCTGCTGTGCCTCTGGCTCATGCTGGCCCTGCGCTCGCTGCGCCTCTTCCTGGCGATCATCGTCACCCTCATCCTGGGGCTGGTCGCCTGCGCCACCTTCGCCGTCGGCGTGGTCGGACCGCTCAACCCGATCTCGGCGGCCTTTGCCGTGCTTTTCGTCGGCATCGCCGTCGACTTCGGCATTCAATTCAGTGTCCGCTATCGCGACGAGCGGTTTCGCGCCGACAACTTCCCGGAGGCGCTGCGCGCCACCGCGGCCCAGATCGGCGGACCGCTCGGGGTGGCGGCCGCCGCGTCCGCCGCCGGATTCTTCTCGTTCGTGCCGACCGACTACAGCGGCGTTTCCGATCTCGGGAAGATCGCCGGCGTCGGCATGCTGGTGGCCCTGGTGCTCAATCTGTCGGTGTTGCCGGCGATGCTGACCATCCTGCGGCCGAAAGGCGAGCGGCGCCCCGTCGGCATCGCCGCGGCGGCGCCCGTCGATCGCTTTCTGGTGCACCGTCGCCGGCCGATCATGATGATCTCGCTCGCCCTTGCGGTTGCCTGCTTTGCCCTGCTGCCGCTGCTGCGCTTCGACTTCAATCCGCTCCACCTGCTGAATTCGAAGCAGGAGGCGGTGGCGACGCTGTTTTCGCTCATGTCCGATCCGATGACGACGCCCTACACGATCGAGTACCTGGCGCCTTCGGCTGCGGACGCCGCCGCGCTCGCCGAGAAGCTGGACAAGCTGCCGGAAGTGGCGCAGGTGCTGACGGTGGACAGCTTCGTGCCGGGCGATCAGCAGGCCAAGCTCGCCATCATCAGCGACACGGCGCAGCTCCTCGGCCCGACCCTCACGCCCGCGCAGGTCAAGCCGCCGCCGACCGACCAGGAGACGCTCGCGGCGATCGCCGCCTGCGATGAGCACTTGAAGGAGGTGGCGGCCAAGGGCAGCGCGCCGGCGGCGGCCCTGGCGAAAGCCCTCGACGGGGTGCTGGCGCGGGGCGCCCCGGCGTTGCCGGCGCTGCGCGCCAATCTCGTCGCCGGGGTCGAGCGCCGCCTCGACCAGCTGCGCCTCTCGCTCCAGGCCGGGCCGGTGACCCTGGCGAGCCTTCCGGCCTCGTTGAAGGGCGACTGGATCGCCGCAGACGGCCGCGCGCGGGTCGAGGTCTATCCCAAGGGGGACGCGCGCAACAACGACGTGCTGCACCGCTTCACCGCGGCGGTCCAGCGCATCATTCCCGACGCCACCGGCACCCCCGTCACCATCCAGGAGTCGGCGTACACCGTGACGCATGCCTTCGTCGTCGCCGGCATCATCGCGCTCGCCGCCATCTCGGTGCTGCTGACCCTGGTGCTACGCCGGCCCTGGGAGGTGCTGCTGGTGCTGATGCCGCTGCTGCTGGCAATGCTGTTGACGATGGCGACGAGCGTGCTCGCGGGCCTCCCGCTCAACTACGCGAACATCATCGCGCTGCCGTTGCTGCTCGGCGTCGGCGTCGCCTTCGACATCTACTTCGTGATGCGCTGGCGCGCCGGCAGCAGCGACCTGCTGGAGTCGAGCACGGCGCGCGCCATCCTGTTCAGCGCGCTCACCACCGGCACCGCCTTCGGCAGCCTGGCGCTGTCGAACGATCCCGGCATCTCGGAGATGGGCAAGCTGCTGACGCTGGCGCTGTTCTACACGCTCCTCTGCACCTTCTTCGTGCTGCCGGCGCTGCTGGGGCCGGTCAAGGAGCGGTAGAGCCGGATCCGCGACCTGGAGGGAAGCGAGAGCGCTTCCGTTCGATCTTCCGATCCAGTTAGCGCAGAAAGAGTCTGCCCGCGGGGCGAAACTCCCCATCCGGCTGGCGCAGGGAGGCGCTCGAGATGGACCGTCCTGGCGTCGGCCCTCGGGGGATTGCGTCGAGCGCCCTGCGGCTCAGCAAGCGTCGAGGCGACAGGCGCGCGATAGCCACGGTCAAGCAAAATTGGCTAAAAGGAAGCGAACGCCCGGAGTTGCCCATGGACGGACGCGCGATCTCGTTTGGCCCGTTTCGGCTCCTTGCAGGGCAGCGGCTCCTGCTCGAGGGCGACAGGCCGGTGCGCCTCGGCAACCGCGCCTTTGACATCCTGGTCGCTCTGGTCGAACGCGCCGGCGAGGTGATCGGTAAGGAGCAACTGATCGCCCGAGCCTGGCCGCAAACTTTCGTGGAAGCATCGAACCTGAAGATCCAGGTCAGCGCCCTGCGCCGTGCTCTCGGCGACGGCCAAGGTGGCCATCGCTACGTCGTTACGGTCGCCGGACGGGGCTACAGTTTCGTGGCGCCGGTACGGAATGAGGAGCTACCGCGGGCTTCGCTGCCCACGGCAATCGAGCCGGTGGGGATGCATAACCTGCCGCTTGCGGTAACGCGGATGATCGGCCGCGACGACGCTGTGGCGGCGCTCGTCGCGCGATTGGTCAGCGAGCGTCTTGTGACGATCGTCGGCCCCGGCGGGATCGGCAAGACCACGGTCGCCCTCGCCATCGCCGAGCGGATGATCGCCGACTATGAGCACGGCGTCTGGCTGGTCGATCTGGCGCCGCTCGGCGACTCGCGCCTGGTACCGAGCGCGGTCGCAACCGTGCTCGGCCTGGAAATCGGCACCGAAGATCCGCTTCCCGGCCTGGTCGCCGCCCTCGCGGACAACCGGATGCTGCTGCTGCTCGACAATTGCGAACCGGTGATCGAAGCGGCGGCCAGACTGACGGCGGCGGTTCTCGGCGGCGCGCCGCGCGTCACCGTTCTGGCGACCAGCCGGGAGCCGCTCGGCGTCGCGGGCGAACGCGAGTCCCGCCTCAGGCCGCTCGGCACCCCACCGCCGTCGCCCACCCTGTCGGCCGCCGAGGCGCTGGTGTTCCCCGCCGTTCAGCTGTTCGTCGAGCGTGTGACGGCGATCGTCGAGGACTTCGCGCTGACCGATACGAATACCACGCCGGTCGTCGAGATTTGCCGGAAGCTCGACGGCTTGCCGCTGGCGATCGAGTTCGCCGCACCCCGCGTCGAGGTGCTCGGAGTCGAGGGCCTTGCCGCGCATCTGGACGACAACTTGCCACTGTTCGGCGGGCAGCGCCGCGCGGCAGCGCCGCGCCACCAAACGATGCGGGCGGTCCTCGATTGGAGCTACGGCTTGCTGAACGACGAGGAGCAGCGGTTGTTGCGGGCACTCGGCACCTTCGCCGGCGGCTTCACGGTCGAGGCGACCGCCGCCGTGGCGTTGGATCCCGCGAAGACCGGTCTCGAGGCGATGGACCGCCTGGCCGATCTGGTGGCGAAATCGCTGGTCGTTGCCGATGTCACCGGCACCAAGCCGTGGTTCCGGCTGCTCGAGACGACCCGCGCCTACGCGATCGAGAAACTTGGCGAGAGCACCGAGCGAGAAGCGATCGCGCGCCGCCACGCGCAGTACTACCGCCAGCTTTTCGAGCGCGCCGAAGCTGAAGCGCCGACACGGGCTGCAGGCGAATGGCTCGCAGATTATGCCGCTGAAATCGACAATTTGCGCGCGGCGCTCGACTGGGCGTTTTCGCCCGGCGGCGACGGCATGATCGGCGTGGCGCTGACCACCGCCGCGATTCCGCTCTGGATGCGCCTATCGCTGCTCGAGGAGCGCCGTCGTCGCGCCAAGCAGGCGCTTGACGCTCTACAAAGCGATGGGGCCCGGAACCCGCGGGAGGAAATGAGACTACACAACGCGGTCGGCAACGCCGCGACCCAGGCGCCCGAGATGAGCGCTGCGTTCACGAAGGCGCTCGAGATCGCGGAGAGCCTAGGCGACAGGGAATACCGGCTGCGCGCGCTCCACGGCCTATATTTCTGTGACTACGCGAGCGGTCGATACCGTGCTGCGCTGCAATCCGCGCAAAAATTCCATGATCTTGCAACGAGTGCGTCGGATCCGCACGCGCTCCTCCTAAGCGGGCGCATGATCGGTGGAGCCAAGCACTTTCTCGGCGATCAGATCGGCGCCCGGCACCATCTGGAGCAGGCGCTGGCTCGCGCTGCAACCGACCCAGGGCGGGATGTCACGCGCTTCGCGACTGACGTGCGAATGACGCTGTGCGCATTTCTGGCGCGGGTTCTGTGGTTGCAGGGGTTCCCGGATCAGGCGGTGCGCACTGCGGACATGAGCATTGGAGAGGCGCAGGCAGTCGGTCACGTCATGTCGCTGGGTTACGCCCTTGCCTTGGCGGCATGCCCGATCGCGCTCTGGGTAGGCAACCTGACCGCCGCGGCGCGCTACACGGAAATGCTGGTCGATCATTCGAGCAAGCATGGTTTGCTGCTCTTGAGCAAGTTCGCTTCCAGGTTCCAGCGAGTCCTCGCCCTTAGGGGTCGCGACGTCGGCGCGGGCTCGCGGCCGCGGCGCGCCGGTTCCGACGCGCTTACCGAGCCGACGGTCAACTTTGGGTTCTTGCTCGGCCTCAGTGAACAGGCAGAAGCTTTGGGCGGTGCCGGAAGGGTCGCCGAGGGCCTCGCGCTGCTCGACGCCGGGATCGAGCACTGTGAGCCAGGCTGGCTCACGCCCGAGCTGCTCCGCCTCAAAGGCGAACTCCTGCTCTTGCAGAGCCGGTCTGCAGCCACGCAGACCCCGGAGGACCTCTTCCGGCAGGCGCTCGATGCGGCGCGCCGGCACCAGACGCTGTCGTGGGAGCTGCGCGCGGCGACCAGCCTCGCCCGCCTGTTGCGCAATGAAGGCCGCGCGGCCGACGGCATCGCCTGTCTCCAGCCGGTGTACGAGAGATTTACCGAAGGCTTCGGCACCGCGGATCTGATCGCGGCAAAACGGCTTCTGGACGAACCGGGCGAAGCCGGTCGCTCCTGAGATTCTTCCTCGCCAGCGTGCTGTGTCGTTGGGCCCAATCACGCGACCTCCCCAGCAAAGGCGGGGGCTGACGGGCAACATCAGACGCCGCCCGACAGCTTCGCGCTATATCGGATCCGGTGAGTTAGCCCCGCGTCGACGCTTTCCAAAGCGGGCGTAATTTCACCGTATTTAACGCCGGTTCACGCCTTTTTATTAGCCTGGCCGGACGCCAGACCGAAGGATGAGGGGCCGAACAGCAATTCGCGCCGCCCTAATTCGTTGGAGGACTCACGATGGCACGCTTCGTATTTGGCAGCATCGTCCTTGTTCCGTTGTGTCTTGCCTGTGCCGCGTGCGGCACGTCCACGGGCGCCGATCCGAAATCGGCCGGATATCTCAGCACCCCGGACGCGCCCCTGGTCGCGCCGGTCAATCAGAACGACCGGTCCGATGCCACTGCCGGGAAACAGCGCGAGAGCGGCTACTTCCCTGCGGCGGACGCGCCGTTGACGGCGCCGGATGGGCACACGCCTGATCCTTCTTCGACGCAGAAGAAGCAGCAGAATTCCGGCTATTTCCCCGCGGCCGGCTCGCCGTTGGTGCCGCCGACCACGAGCCCCTCTCAGTGAATGCGGTCATTCGTTGAGCTCTGGAGCGAGCGGGACGATCAGCGGTTCCCCTCATCGTACCGCTACTCCAGCAGGCGTCTCGCCGCGATCAGATCTGCGGTGCCGAATCCTTCGGTGAAGCGGTCATAGACCGGCTGCAGGAATGCTGCCGCGTCGCCGGGACGACCCTGGCGACGCAGCAGGCGGGCGAGACTGGTCGCCGTGCGCAACTCCCAAGCCAACGCGCCTTGCCGGCGCGCTTCATCCAGCGCCTGCCGGAAAAGGGCCTCCGCGGTTTCCACGGCTGCAGGAGCGCCCTGCAACAAGAAAAGTTCGCCCTTGAGGCGCAGCAACTCGGGCGTGAGCCAGCTTGCCTCGGAACGCTCGATCTCTGCTTCGAGCAGCGCAAGTCCCTCGGCGATCCGTCCGGCATGCGCCAACGCTTCCGCTAGATCGCTCAGGCCGGTCAAGAACCGAAAGCTCACATTGGGCTCGGCGATCTCGCTACGGTCGCTGTGCGGCAGCCCCGATCCTGCGTCGACGCCGCCGCCCTTGAGGGCGACAACTTTGTGAAACCTAGAACCCAACGCAGCCCAGAGAGAAGAGCCATGCATTCTCGAACGATCGAGTAGCATTTCCGCATAATGCGCTGCGGCGGCCAGATCCCCCACCCACAGCGCGATCGGGCATGCCGCTAAGCCGAGAACGAAACACGCCGAATTATTGTGACCGGCCGCTTCTCCGAGGCTCGTTTCGGCGGCACGCGACGCGCGGTCCGAAAACCCTTGCATCCAGAGCACCCGCGCAAGGAACACGCGCGCTGACACTTTCACGTCAATCCAGAAGCGAGCGAAATCTTGGCGGCGAATGGCATCACCTCCTTGAGCGTTGGCGGCATAGTGAGCCAGCACTTGCTCGAGATGGCGTCGCGCGCTGATCTGGTCGCCGAGACAATGTTTGATCGCGCCTATCATGCACTCGCCGGCCAGCCGATCGCTCGGGTCCGACCCACGCATTGCGAGATCATGGAACTTTTGCGCAACGGGCAGCGCCGCATCGTATCGACTGCTCCCGCCGTGATAGAAATACAGGCCCTGGAGGGCGCGCAGCTGATACTTGGAGTCGCCGAGGCTCTCCGCAATCTCGAGCACCTTCGTGAACGCTGCGCCCATTTCGGGAGCCTCGGACGTCGATGCGCCCAACGCAGCGTGCAGTCTCATTTCGTCGCGCGGATCCCGGATCCCCCCGGCTCCGAGAGCGCCGAGCGCCTGCTTAGCGCGACTGCGGCACTCCTCAAGCAGCGAAAGACTCAACCAGAGAGAGACCGCAGCAGCGGTTAGTGGCACCGCGATCGATCCATCGCCGCTTGGTGAAAAGGCCCAATCGAGCGCCGCGCGCAAATTGTCGATCTCTCGGGCGTAATTACCGAGCCACTCGCCCGTAGGCCGCGCCGCCAGCTCACCTTCAGCGCGCTCGAAAAGATCGCGATAGTACGCGGCGTGGCGGCGCGCCATCGCTTGGCGGTCGCCGCTCTCCTCGAGCTTCTCGATCGCGTAAGCGCGGGTCGTGTCGAGCAACCGGAACCGCGGTTCGGCGCCGGTGACGTCGGCGACGACCAGCGATTTCGCCACCAGACCGGCCAGCAGCTCCAGTGCATCGATCCGTCTTTTTGCTGTATCCGCTGCCACGGCCGAAGCAGCCTCGACGGTAAAGCCGCCACTAAAGATGCCAAGTGCCCGGAAGAACTGCTGCTCGTCCCCGTTCAGCAAACCGTAGCTCCAATCGAGGACGGCCAGCATCGTCCGGTGTCGCGGCGTTGCCATGCGGCGCCGCGACCCGAGCAGCTGCAGGTTCTGATCCAGATGGTCGGCGAGCTCCTGAAGGCCGAGTACGCGGACCCTCGCCGCCGCGAACTCGATCGCCAGTGGCAGCCCGTCCAGCCGGCGGCAGATCTCGACCGCCAGCGGGGCGTCGACATCGCGCAAGGCAAACTCGTCCATCACCTCGGTGGCGCGCTCGACGAACAGCTGAACCGCGGGAAAGAGGAGCGCCTCTGCGGCCGTGAGCCGAGGCGACGCGACCGGGCTCGCCAACGGCCCGAGGCGGTACTCGCGCTCGCCCGCGACCCTGAGCGGCTCCCGGCTGGTTGCCAGGATGGCGACACCCGACGCGCTGACCAGCGCCGCCGACGCGAGACCGGCGGCCGCGTCAATGACGTGCTCGCAATTGTCGAGCAGCAGCAGCATCCGCTTGTCCCTGAGGCCGGCGACCAGGGCGGGAAGCGGATCTTCGCCGCGGACTTCCAGCCCGAGCACGGTCGCGACCGCGCTCGGCACCAGGCGCGGATCGGCGAGCGGCGCCAGATCGACCAGCCAGACGCCGTGCTCATAAGCGGCGATCACACGCTCAGCGACGGCAAGAGCCAGAGTCGACTTGCCGATGCCGCCGGACCCGACAATCGTCACCAGACGCTCGCGTGAACGCCGCGAGACGAGCGTCGCCACGGCGTCGTCGCGGCCGATCATCCGCGTCACCGCGAACGGCAGGTTGTGCACCGCCGTCGGCGCGATCGTCGGCGGTGGCAGCGTGGCCGAGCGTGGCTCCTCAAAGCTTACGGGCGCCACGAAATTGTAGCCCCGTCCCGGAACCGTGACGACGTAGCGATGGCCGCTTTGGCCGTCGCCGAGGGCGCGGCGCAAAGCGCTGACCTGGATCTTGAGATTCGATTCCTCGACGAAGGTCTGTTGCCAGACGCGGGCGATCAGCTCCTCTTTGCCGACCACCTCGCCGGCGCGCTCGACCAGAGCGGCCAGGATGTCAAA
>DASQSR010000431.1:0-12662 GCA_035642295.1 Allostellaceae bacterium
GTTCCAGATGGGCCATCCCAAGGCCTTCGAGCTGGCGGCGCGCGTCGCAGCGCTGGCGCCCGGCGACCTCGACCATGTCTTCTTCACCAATTCCGGCTCCGAGGCGGTCGACACCGCGCTCAAGATCGCCATCGCCTATCAGCGCCAGCGCGGCGGAGGCACGCGCACGCGGCTCATCGGGCGCGAGCGCGGCTATCACGGCGTCGGCTTCGGCGGCATGTCGGTGGGCGGCATCGCCAACAACCGCAAGTTCTTCGGCCCGCTGCTCGCCGGGGTCGATCACCTGCCGCACACCTATGACCGTTCGAAGCAGGCCTTCTCGCGCGGGCAGCCGGAATGGGGCGCGCATCTTGCCGACGAGCTCGAGCGCATCGTCACACTGCACGACGCCTCGACGATCGCCGCCGTCATCGTCGAGCCGGTCGCCTGCTCGACCGGCGTCCTGGTGCCGCCCAAGGGCTATCTCCAGCGGATTCGCGAGATCTGCACCAGGCACGGCATCCTCCTCATCTTCGACGAGGTCATCACCGGCTTCGGCCGCCTCGGCACGAACTTCGCCGTCGATTATTTCGGCGTCATGCCCGACATTGTCACTACCGCCAAAGGACTTACCTCCGGCGCCGTGCCGATGGGCGCGGTGCTCGTGCGCAAAGGCATCTACGACGCCTTCATGACCGGGCCCGACTACGCGATCGAGCTCTTCCACGGCTACACTTATTCGGGCCATCCGCTCGCCTGCGCCGCCGGGCTCGCCGCGCTCGAGGTCTATGCCGAAGAGGGCCTGTTCGAGAAGACGCGGGCGCTCTTGCCCTATTGGGAAGAGCGGGCGCATGAGCTGCGCGGCCTGCCGCATGTCATCGACATCCGCAATATCGGCCTCATCGCCGCGATCGAGCTCGAGCCCATCGCCGGCGCGCCGGCCAAGCGCGCCTTCGACGTCTTCCTCGCCGCCTACAAGGCGGGGCTCCTCATCCGCACGACCGGCGATATCATCGCGCTGTCGCCGCCGCTGACCGTCGGCAAGCGCGAGGTGGACGAGATCTTCCGTCGCCTCGCCGAGGTGCTGAAGGCGCAAGGCTGATGGCGCCGGCGCCCAACATCGCCGTCAATCGCGAGCGGCTCTGGGAGAGCCTGATGGCGATGGCGAAGATCGGCGCCACGGCCAAAGGCGGCTCCAAGCGCCTCGCGCTCACCGATCTCGACAAGGAAGGGCGCGACCTCTTCCGGCGCTGGTGCGAGGAGGCCGGCTGCACCGTCACGGTTGACCGCATGGGCAATATCTTCGCGCGGCGCCGCGGGCGGCGGCCCGATCTCGCCCCGGTGCTGACCGGCAGCCATCTCGACACCCAGCCGACCGGCGGCCGCTTCGACGGCGTCTACGGCGTGCTCGCCGGGCTCGAAGTGATCCGCAGCTTGAACGATCTCGGCTACGAGACCGATGCGCCGCTCGAGGTGGTGGTCTGGACCAACGAGGAAGGGGCGCGCTTTGCCCCGGCGATGGTGGCCTCGGGCGTCTTCGCCGGCGTCTTCACTGAGGAATACGCCCATGCCCGCACCGACACCGACGGCAAGACGCTGGGCGAGGAGCTGAAGCGCATCGGCTATTTCGGCGAGGCGCGCTGCGGCGGGCGGCCGATCGCCGCCTATTTCGAGGCGCATATCGAGCAGGGCCCGATCCTCGAGGCCGAAGGCAAGACGATCGGCGTGGTGCAGGGCATCCAGGGCATCACCTGGCTCGACCTGCGCCTCGCCGGCAGCGAGAGTCATGCCGGGACGACACCGATGAATCGCCGCCGCGACGCGCTGCTCGGCTGCGCACGCCTCGTCGAGCGCATCAACGCCATCGCGCTGGCGCATCCGCCGGGCGTCGCCACCGTCGGCGTCGTCGCGATCGGCCCCGGCTCGCGCAACACGGTGCCGGGCAGCGCCTTCTTCACCGTCGATCTGCGCCATCCCGAGGGCGACGCGCTGGCGGCGATGCGGGCGCGGCTCGAGGACGAGGTGGCGGAAGTCTCGGCGGCGCTGGGCCTTGCCGCGGAGTGCACCGAGATCTGGCATTCGGCGCCGATTCATTTCGATGCTGGCGCCGTCGCCGCGGTGCGGCGCGCCGCCGAAACCGCGGGATATCCCCATCGCGACATCACCTCGGGCGCCGGCCACGATGCCGGCAACATCTGCAAGGTGGCGCCGACGGCGATGATCTTCGTGCCTTGCGCCGGCGGCATCAGCCACAACGAGGTGGAAAGCGCGACGCCCGAGGACCTCGCGGCCGGCTGCACCGTTCTGCTGCACGCGATGCTGGAGCGCGCCGCGGCGGCGTAGGGTCGTACTCACTCGCGGACTGACGACACGGCCGGTCGGCGCATGGCGGCGCCTCGTTCAGCCCGGATGAGAGCTGGCCTCAAACAGGTGCTTCTTCCGACGCGAGCCATCCCTCGCTGCGAAATCGGCAGGCGAGATGACTTTGCGGCCGAACCTTTTGCGGTAGGCTCCCGGCGCCGCGCCTACGGCCTTGCGAAATACACGCGCAAACGAGGCGACGTCCTTATAGCCGAGAGACTGGGCGATCTGCTTCTGCGAGGTGTTCCCTCCCTCCAGGAGCTCGCGCGCTCGCGCGATGCGAACGCTCCGACAATACTCGATCGGAGTCATGCCCGTTGCACTCGCGAACCGCCGTAGCAGCGTGCGCCGCTGTAGTCCGGCCGCCGCCGCCATGGCCGCAAGGGAAACGCCTCGTCCGTCCCTCATGTGCACCCACTCCTGAGCCTTCAACACAGCCCGATCGCCATGCGTCCGAGGAGGAGCAAAGCCGGTAAAATAGCGCGCCTCACCTGCTGCCGGGTCGGCAAGAACAATGCGTGCCGTCTCCGCACTTACGGCCGGGCCAAGGAACCTGTCGACGAGCAACAGGCCGAGATCGACCCATGACAGGAATCCGCCCGCCGTGATGATGTCGCCGTGATCAATGAGGCGCCGACTTGTGTCGACGACGATTTTCGGAAATCGCGTCGCCAGCGCCTTTGCGCAAATTTGATGTGTGGCAACCGCCCGCCCGTCCGCGAGACCCGTTTCGGCGAGGATAAACGCGCCCGAGCACAGGGAAACCAAGGTGATGCCGGCGGCATGGCGATTGCGGACCCATGAGACGACGCCGGCAGGTATGTCAGGATGCGGAAGGTTCACCATGGTCGGCGGGATGATCAGGGTCCGCGGCTGTGGGCTGCCGCGCGGTGCGCTGTCATAGACGCAGGAGAGATTGGCGTCGAAGCTATCGATCGGCTTCCAGTGCGTAACGCGAAGCGCGGATTGGCCAGCGCGCCGTTGGTCGAGCGCAATCGCGGAGGCGATGCCGAACAAATCGGTTAGACCCAGGATACAGGCAACCTGTGCGCCGGGGTAATCGACGATGCCGATTTCGTGTGCGGGACGTCCATGCATCGCTTTGTCCCTCCCGGTCAAAACTTTGACCCTTCCGGCGATGGAAACTGCCGAGGGGTGGAAGCAACTTAGCAACACCAGCACATAGGGTCACGGTGCTCGATTGAATGCTCGGGCCGTGTGCGCATGCCGCCTTGACGATATCGGTCGGAGGAACTCAATGATGGAAAGCGCGTCGACCTATCAAGCGGTGCAGGCCGCGGCCCCGGGACGGCTTGAGCTCGTGCGGAAGCCCCTTCGCGATCCTGGGCCAGGCGAGGTCCGGATACGCGTCGAGGCTTGCGGCGTATGCCATTCGGATGCCGCTACCGTGGAGGGCGCGTTTCCGATCGACTGGCCGCGGGTGCCCGGCCATGAAGCCGTCGGTCGGGTCGACGCGCTCGGGACCCACGTACAAGGCTGGGGCATCGGGCAGCGCGTGGGCATCGGCTTCCTCGGAGGCTTCTGCGGCTATTGCGAATTTTGCCGCGGGGGCGATCTCGTAAACTGCCGCAATCAGGAATTCACCGGCATTCATCGCGACGGCGGATACGCCGAAATGCTGATCGCCAGGGCGAGCGGCCTGATGTCCATTCCGGACGATCTTTCGTCCGTCAACGCAGCGCCGCTGCTGTGCGCGGGCCTCACCACCTTCAGCGCCCTGCGCAATGCGCCCGCGAAGCCCGGTGATCTTGTCGCCGTGTTGGGCATCGGAGGCCTTGGCCATCTGGGTGTGCAGTATGCGCGGCACATGGGCTTCGAGGTCGCCGCCATCGCCCGCGGTGCCGACAAGGCGGAACTGGCGAAGCAGCTCGGCGCGCATCATTACATCGACAGCGCAGCCGGCAACCCTGCCGAAGCCCTGCAGGCGCTGGGCGGCGCGAAGGTGATTTTGGTCACGGCACCCAGCAGCAAGACCGTCACCGAGACCTTCAAGGGGTTGCGGCCCGGCGGCGTGTCCGTCATCGTGGGCGTGTCGCCGGACCCGATCGAAGTCTCCGGCATGGATCTCATCTTCGGCAGCCGCAAGCTCGAGGGCGCTCTGACGGGCGCCCCCGAAACCGGCGACGAGACGCTGCGCTTCAGCGCATTGAGCAGCGTTTCCGCCATGATCGAGACGATGCCGCTGGCGAAAGCGGCTGATGCCTACGCGAAGATGATGGCCGGCGAAGCGCGCTTCCGCATGGTCCTGACGATGGACTGAGGTCCGGAGCCGTCCGGCTCCACGAGCCGTTTACCCGGCAGGCCACGTTCCCCGCTTCGGAGGGGGGCGTTCGCCCGCTGCTGAGGGGCAACGCCTCGCCTTAATCTCTGACGCACATCGAGATCGGTGGAGCTCCCAACGAGTGACCGCGCGATCCAGCTCGACGGGCGACGCCCTGTCCCGCCATTTTGGGTCGATCTTCCGCGGAACGCTGATCGCCAAGAGGAGACCTTTCATGTCCACGACAACTCCCGAGCAGAACAAGGCGCTGGTTCTCGAAGCCTTCGACACGCTGTTCAACAAGCGCGACTATACCGCCGCGGAACGCTATTGGTCGGACCGCTACATCCAGCACAGCGCGCACATCGCGCCCGGCCGCACCGGTCTGTTCGACCTGGTCCGCACGCTGCCGGACACGCTGAAATACGAGCACCAGCTCATCGTCGCCGAGGGCGACTACGTCATCGCGCATGGCCGGTTCTCCGGCAGTGGCCGACCCGCGGCCTGGGTCGCCGCCGACATCGTCCGCATCGAGGACGGCAAGCTCGCCGAGCACTGGGACGTGCTTCAGGACGAGGCAACCAGGGCCCAATCCGCCAGTGGGCTGCCGATGTTCGGCAACCGTTTCCCCGACTGATCTTCCCGCATCAGGCGCCTCGCGCCCTGGACCTGCGTCACCTCATGCGCGACGTCGTCGCGCGTGGCGCACGCCGCTATGGAGAGCCGTGCCGCCGTTATGGCATGATTCGATTTATCTAAAAATGAATCCAAAATCTCAGCGCACGGAGGACGACAATGGAGGTCCGCAAGACCGTTACGGTGGTTGAGGAGATCAGCAGTGAATATGGCGCCCCCGCCCAGGAGCCTCTGCGGCGGGTGGCGATTGCTGCCGTCTTCACGAACCCGCTGGCAGGCGCCGCGCCGGGCGCCGACCTCAAGCCGCTGATCGACTATTCGCTCGAGCTCGGGGCATCTCTCACCCACACGGCACTCGCCACGCTGGGAGCCAGTCCGGCCCAACTGCGCGCCTACACGAAGGCGGCGCTCGTCGGCATCGCCGGCGACCTCGAGCATGGCGCGGCCATGATCCATCCGCGCCTCGGCATGGCCATGCGCCGCGCCATCCGGCGCGGTCGCGTTATCATTCCAGGTCACGCCAAGGTGGGTCCGCCCGGCACCAGCATCGACCTGCTCTACGGGCCGCTAGACGAAGGCTGGGATCTGGACGCGTTCGATTCGACGCCTGTACTGATCCACGATGCGCCAAGGCCGTACGAGATCGTTCTGTGGATCGGCTATGCCATGGGCCCGCGCGTCAATGCCCGATCCAAAGGGCCGGATCAGAAGGAAGTCGATGCGCTGGTCGCGTCGTTTCGCACGTGATGCCCTAGCCATTAACCTTAACGCCAGCGGCGACGCCGCCCCGGCAGCGGGCGGCGGCGTGCAAGTTTTCTTAACGCTCGGCACCTATGCTCGCCGCGGAAGGAGACTGCCCTTGTCCCCGTGGCTCGATCAGGATGAAGCTAAGGCCGTCGCCGTGCTGGCGACGGCGACGGTGCGCCAGCTTGGCCGCACCGCGCCGGTGGTGGTGCATCTCCAGCGCCTGCTGCGCGAACGCACCAAGGACGCCTTCGAGGAAGCCTGCGACAGCTTCGATGGGCTCGACGCCGATGTGCGCGCCCGCATCGCCTCGAGCGCGCCGCTGATCGCCCGCAGCCGGCTGCGCAAAAAGCGCCCGCCGCCGACCCTGGGCGGCCTGATCGGCGTGCTCAACCGCCGCTGACGCCGGCCCGGCCGCTGCTCAAGCCTTCATCGCCTTCTCCGCGCGCGCCAGCACGCGGTCGAGCACGGCGTCGCACTCGCCGAGATAGCCGGCGGGATCGGTGAGGCGGTCGAGCGCGGCGCGGTCGAGATGCGGCTTCACCGCCGCATCCTCGGCAAGCGCCGCGGCGAGCGGACGCTTCTGTTCCAGCGCGCGATCGCAGGCCTGCTGCACGACGTGATGGGCGGTGTCGCGGCCGATCTTCTCGGCGAGTGTCATCATCACCGCCTCGGCCATGATCAGCCCCTGGTGAAGATCGAGGTTGCGGCGCATCTTCGCGGCATCGACGGTGAGGCCTTCGGCGAGCACCGCCGCGTGCTCCAGGGCGCCGGCGGTCAGCACGAAAATCTGCGGCAGCGCCAGCCATTCGCTCTGCCAGGGGCCGGTCGCGCGCTCGTGGTCCTGCGCCATGGCGTTGAACATCAGCGGCACCAGCGCATGCACGCCGCGCGCGGCGGCGATGACGTATTCGCAGGCGATCGGATTGCGCTTCTGGGGCATGGTGCTGGAGCCGCCGCGGCCGCTCTGATGCGGCTCGAACGCCTCGCCGACCTCGCCCTGCATCAGCAGCATGACATCGGTCGCGAGCTTCGCAAGGCTGCCGGAGACGAGGCCGAGAAACGACGCCGCCTCGACGACACGCGCGCGATCGACGTGCCAGGGTGCAGCCGGCGCGGCCAGGCCGAGCTCCGCCGCGAGCCCCTCGGTGACGCTCCGCCCCTTCGTGCCGAGCGAGGCGAGCGTGCCGACGGCGCCGCCGAACTGCACCACCAGGAGGCGCGGCCGCAGCTCTTCGAGGCGAGCGAGATGGTCGAGGAGCGGCGCCAGCCAAACCGCGATCTTGTAGCCGAAGGTGATCGGCAGCGCGTGCTGGAGATGGGTGCGGCCGGCCATGACCGTGCGGCGATGGGAGCGCGCCAGCTTTTCGAGGCCGGCGACGACGCGGCGGAGAGCGGCTTCGACGAGCGCGAGCCCGTCGCGCAGTTGCAGCACCAGGGCGCTGTCCATGATGTCCTGCGTCGTCGCGCCCCAATGCACATGGCGTGATGCTTCGCCGCCGGCGGCGCGGCCGAGCGCCTTCACCAGGCCGACGACGGGATAGCCGACGCTGCGCGCGCTGGCGCCGATCTCTGCCAGCGACACCCGGTCGGGCCTGGCCGCGGCGGTGATGGCCTTCGCCGAGGCCTCGGGGATGAGGCCGAGCCGCGCCTCGACCCGGGCCAGCGCTGCCTCGACCTCGAGCATCTTGGCGACGAAGCCGCCGTCGGAAAAGACGGCGCGCATCGCATCGGTGCCGAAGAGCCCGCCGAAGACGGTGGAATCCGCGGGATTGACGCTCATCGCGCAGCGCTCCCGCTCAGATGTCGAAGAAGGCGGTCTCGCCCTCGCCTTGCAGCACCACGTCGAAGCGGTAGGTGCGCGGCGCGCCGTTCAGCGGCTCGGCGAGCAAGGTGCGGCGCAGCGCGGCGTCCTCGATGCGGCTCAGCACGGGATCGGCCTCGTTCGCTGGCGCGAGATCGGCGAAGTAGATGCGGGTGCTGAGATGCTTCAGCAAGCCGCGGGCGAAGATAGTGAGCGCGATATGCGGCGCCTGCAGCGCGTTGCCGCGGCCGGGAACCGCGCCCGGTCGCACCGTGGTGAAGCGGTAGCGCCCGTCCTTGTCGGTGATGGCGCGGCCGAAGCCGGTGAAGTTGGGGTCGAGGGGCTTCTCCTGCGCGTCCTCGGGATGGCGATACTTGCCGGAGGCGTTGGCCTGCCAGATCTCGAGCATGGCGTCGGAAACGGCGGCGCCGTCGCCGTCGCGCACCTGGCCTTCGATGACGATGGCCTCGCCCAGCGCCTTGCCGCCGCGAGTGAGATCGGCGAGCTCCGGGCGGATGAGACCGACGTGGAAGAAGGGCCCCACCGTCTGCGACGCGGTCGGCACCAGCTTCATCTCAGCCCTCCATCGGCGTGGCCGCGCGGCCCCGCAGCACGATGTCGAAGCGGTAGCCCAAGGCGTATTCCGCCTGGCTGAGCTCGGGATCGTAGAGGGAGACGAGCCGGCCGCGCGCGGTCTCGTCGGCGGTGCTGTTGAAGATGGGATCGAGCGGCAGCAGGGGATCGCCGGGGAAATACATCTGCGTCACCAGCCGCGTGGCAACGGCCGGGCCGAAGACGGAGAAGTGGAGATGCTGCGGCCGCCAGGCATTGTAGGTGTTGCGCCAGGGATAGGCGCCGGGCTTCACCGTCAGGAAGCGGTAGCGGCCTTCGGCGTCGGTCAGGACATGGCCCTTGCCGGTGAAGTTGGGATCGAGCGGCGCATCGTGGCGATCGCCGTCATGGAGATAGCGGCCGGCGGCGTTGGCCTGCCACAGCTCGAGCAGGGTCCCCGGCGCCGCGCGGCCATCCTCATCGAGGACGCGGCCGGCAACGATGATGCGCTCGCCGATCGGCGCGCCGGCGCCGGCGCGCGTCAAGTCATCGATACCGGGACCTGTCCAGCCGCCGGTGAAATCCGGCCCGGTGGTCTCGGTCAAGGTGTCGTCGAGGCGAATGAGTGCCCGCTTCGGCGCCCGCTTCACCGTGCTGCCGTAACCGGGATAGAGGTAAGGCGGATGGTTGCCTGGCGCTCCGCGCCGATAGGGGCGGACATCGACCATTGAGGGCCTCCGACGCTGCGTTGCGCGCCACTATAACGAGGCGGGCGCGAGGCGGAAACCCGCCCCCGCCTCAGCCTCCGGCAAGGCGCGTGAGCGCGCCGGCGACGCGGGCGATGACGCTCCCCCAATCGCCGGGCGCGGGCTGGCGGAAGAGGCGCAGCGTCGGGTACCAGGGGCTGTCCTCGCGGTCGCGCAGCCAGCGCCAATCGGTGTCGAAGCGGTTGAGCAGCCAGACCGGCTTGCCGAGGGCGCCTGCCAAGTGCGCCACCGCGGTGTCGACGCTGATCACGAGATCGAGCGCTTCGACCAGGGCAGCGGTGTCGGCGAAATCGTGAAGTTCCTCCGTCCAGTCATGAAGCACCGCGTCCGGCGCGCCGTCCCGCGCCTGGGCCGCCGCCTCGCCTTTTTGCAAGGAGACGAAGTGAAGCCCCTCGATTCGCACGAGAGGGGCGACGTCCTTGAACGCCAGCGAACGGCGGAGCTGTGTCGGGTCTCTGCCGAGCCAGGGTGCAGGCGGGCTCCCCGCCCAAACGAGTCCGATCTTCGGCCCACGAAGACCCGCGAGGCGCGCGCGCCACAGCGTGACGCGCTCCGGGTCCGCCGTCAGATAGGGCACATCGGCGGGGATGGTCGCGAGCGTCGTCCCGAACAGTCCGGGAAGCGTGAGCAACGGGCAGTGGACATCGAAGTCCGGCAAGGGCTGCCCCTTGACGACGACGGCGCCGACCCCGTGGAGGCTACGCAGCAGCGGTGCCAGTTCGGGCTGAGCCTCGAGGACGACGCGCGCCCGTTTCGCGACGAGCGGCGCATAGCGGCAGAACTGGATGGTGTCGCCGAAGCCCTGTTCGGCGTGAAGCAGGATCGTGCGGCCAAGGAGGTCTTCGCCCGCCCATTGCGGCGGCGCGAAATCACGGCGCGGGACATGCTTTAGCCGCCAGCGGTGCTCGTATTCCGGCCAGGCTTCCCGGAGTCGTCCGGCCAACAACAGCACGACACTCAAATTGAACCGGGTCGTCGCGCTGTCCGGGCTGGCTTCGAGCGCGCGGCGATAGCAGGCCTCGGCCTCGGCAAGGCGGCCGAGGTTCTGCAGGACGATCCCGAGATTGTCGAGGGCGCTCCAGGCGCCGGGCGCAAGACGCAGCGCCTCGCGAAAGCTGGCCTCGGCCTCGTCGAACCGACCGACATCCCCCAGCACCACGCCGAGACTGCGGTGCAGGTCCCAGGCGTCCGGGCTGAGACGCAGCGCTTCGCGGAACGCGGCTTCCGCCGCCGCGAACTGCCCGAGGTCGCGCAGCGTCCAGCCATGGTCGTTGCGGAAGTTCGGCCGCTTCGGATCGAGCTCCACGGCGCGACGGTGCCAGGCTTCCGCCTCGGGCAAGCGCCCCAAACCTCTCAAAGCGTTGCCAAGCCCGTGGCAAACCTCGGCCGTTCCCCCACCAGCATCGAGCGCCGCCCGCAAGCTGGTTTCGGCTTCAGCAAACCGGCCGAGGCCGACCAGCATCAGCCCGAGATTGCCATGCGCGCGGAAATAGCCCGGCTGCGCGTCGATGAGGGCGCGGAAAGCGGCTTCCGCCGCCGTTGTCCGCCCGAGCTTCTCCAGCAGCAAGGCGAGATTGTTCTGCGCATGCGGAAAGTCCGGCTTCAGCCGCAGCGCGTCGCGGTAGGCGGCTTCCGCTTCGTGGTGGCGGCCGAGATCGGTGAGGATTTCGGCAAGGTTGTAGTGGGCCTCGGCGCGGCCGGGATCGAGCTCGAGAAGCTCGCGAAAGCATTGCGCTGCAGCCTCCAGCCGACCGAGCCGATAGAGCGCATCGCCGAGGTCGAGGCGGAAGTCGATCGTCCCAGGGCACCGCTCGACGGCTGCGGCGAAATGCGCCAGCGCCGCCTCGCTCCTTCCGCGCTGCTGCGCGATGACGCCGAGGAGGTGATGGCTTTCGCCATGCGCCGGGTCCGACGCCAGCGCTTCCAGACAGGCAGCCTCCGCCTCGGCCAACTGGCCCGCTTGGCGGTGCCGGCACGCGCGTTCGTAGGAACTCGTGCCGGAACTGTCCGATGGCATCAAGCAGCGGCGCCGCGTGGCAGCGAGGCGAGGCGCATGAGCTCGCCGGCGACGCGGGCGATGACGCTGTCCCAATCGCCGGGCGCGGGCTGACGGAAGAGGCGCAGGGTCGGGTACCAGGGACTGTCCTCGCGATCGAGCAGCCAGCGCCAGTCCGGCAGATGCGGCAGGAGAAGCCAGCACCGCTTCCCCAAGGCGCCGGCAAGATGGGCGACGGCGGTGTCGACAGCGATGACAAGATCGAGCGAAGCCACGATCGCCGCGGCGTCGGCGAAATCGCCGAGCGCTGCGCCGAGAGGACAGACAGCGGGATAGCGCGGCAGCGCCGCTGCCTCGTCGGCACGCAGATCGCGCTGCAGGCTTACGCAGGCGATGTCGGGCACGGCGAGCAGGGGAGCCAGCCGCTCCAGCGCCATCGAGCGATTGCGATCATTGCGGTGGGCGGGGTTGCCGGACCAGACGAGGCCGACACGCAGCGACGTGGGCGGCGGCAACAGCATGGCCAGCTTGTCGATCCGGTCCGGCGACGCCGCGAGATAGGGAATGGACGCCGGAATGGTGTCGAGTGTCGTGCCGAAGGCGAGCGGCAGGCTCAGCAGCGGAGAGTGAAGGTCGAAGGCGGGCAGCGTCTCGCCTTGCGCCACAACCTGCACCGGCCCCGCAAGCGTGCGCAGCAGCGGCAACAGCGGCGGCTGCGCTTCAAGGAGCACGCTCGCGCCTTGCTGTGCCACGAGCGGCGCATAGCGGCAGAACTGGATGGTGTCGCCGAAACCCTGCTCGGCGTGGAGCAGGATGGTCTTGCCGGCGAGATCCGCGTTGCCGCGCCACTGCGGCACGGAAAACGCGCGCGCACCCGCCCCGTCGGCCTGCCAGCGCCATTCGTATTTCGCCCAGCCTTGCTCGAGATCACCGCACAGCAGCCGGCACGACCCTTCCGCGCAGTGTGCGGCGGCGAAATCGGGGCGGTGACGCAGGGCTTCCTGGTAGCTGCCGAGCGCTTCGTCGAACCGCGCCATCGCCTGCAGCACGACGCCCCGATTATGGTGCGCCTCGGCAAAACCGGGCCGCAGCGCGAGCGCACGCTCGGCGCTTGCCAGCGCCGCATCGAAGCGCCCCCGCGCATGCAAGGCGAGGCTGCGGTTGTGGTGGGCCTCGGCAAGATCGGGGCGCCGCTCGAGCGCTTCCTCCGCCGCGGCCAGCGCCTCGTCGAACTGCCCCGTCGCCGCCAGCGCCGCAGCGCGATCTGTGAGCGCCCGCGCGAGGTTGGCCTGCATCTCAGCATTGCCGGACTGCAGCCGCGCCGCCCGGCGGAAACTCGCCAGCGCTTCCGGCAAGTGCCTCAATTCGCGCAAGGCGCTGGCACGGTTGGCATGCGCATCGGCAAGACCCGGCGCGAGCGCCAATGCCCGGTCGAAGCTCGCCAGCGCCGCCGCAAACTGCCCGAGATGATGCAGCGCGATGCCGCGATTGCTCAGCGTCTCCGGATGGTCGGGATAGAGCGCCAAGGCGCGGTCGTAGCAG
>DASQSR010000432.1:0-5214 GCA_035642295.1 Allostellaceae bacterium
GGGATGCTCGCGCGCGCCCATCAGCCGCCGCGCCAGCGCCTTGTAGAGCGTGTCGATGACCAGGGTCGACTTGCCGCCGCCGGAGACGCCGGTAACGCAGGTGAAGGTGCCGAGCGGCAGCTCGACGGTGAGGTTCCTGAGATTGTTGGCGCGGGCGCCGATGACGCGCAGCGTCTGGCCGAGATGGCCGCGCCGGCGCGCCGCGGGGACCGCGATGCGCTTCCGGCCGGTGAGATATTGCGCGGTCAGGCTCTCGGGGTTCTGCATCACCACTTGCGGCGTGCCGGCAGCGACGACATGGCCGCCGTGAATGCCGGCGGCGGGCCCCATGTCGATGAGGTAGTCGGCGTTGCGGATCGCGTCCTCGTCATGCTCGACGACGATGACGGTGTTGCCGAGATCGCGCAGGCGCTTCAGCGTTTGCAGCAGCCGGTCGTTGTCGCGCTGATGGAGGCCGATCGACGGCTCGTCGAGGACATAGAGGACGCCGGTGAGGCCGGAGCCGATCTGCGAGGCAAGGCGGATGCGCTGGCTCTCGCCGCCGGAGAGCGTGCCGGCGGCGCGCGCCAGGGTCAGGTATTCGAGCCCGACATTGCGCAGGAAGCCGAGGCGCTCGTTGATCTCCTTGAGGATCGGGCGGGAGATATCGCGGTGCTTCGCCGTGAGGTCGCGGTCGAGCGTGCCGAACCATTCGGCCGCGGCGAGGATCGACATGTCGACGACCTCGGCGATGTCGAGCTTCCGGATCTTGACCGCGAGCGCCTCGGGCTTCAGGCGCTTGCCGCGGCAGGCCTCGCATTCCGCCGTGTTCTGGAAGCGACCGAGCTCCTCCTTGAGCCAGGCGCTGTCGGTCTCCTTCCAGCGCCGGTCCATGTTGGGAATGACGCCCTCGAAGGGCCGCGTCGTGGTGTAGGCGCGCAAGCCATCATCGTATTTCATCGCGACGGCATCGTCGCCGGAGCCGAAGAGGATCGCCTTCTGCGCCTTCTCGGGCAGGTCTTTCCACGGCGCGTTGGTGCTGACCTTGTAGTGGCGGGCGAGGCTGTCGAGGGTCTGGGCGTAATATTGCGAGCTCGAATTGGCCCAGGGCGCGACCGCGCCCTCGCGCAGGCTCAAGCGCTCGTCCGGCACCACCAGCTCGGGATCGAAGAAGAGCTTGGTGCCGAGCCCGTCGCAGGTGGGGCAGGCGCCGAAGGGATTGTTGAAGGAGAAGAGCCGCGGCTCGATCTCGGGGATGGTGAAGCCGGAGACCGGGCAGGCGAACTTCGCCGAGAAGACGGTCTCCTCGCCGGTGTCGGCGTTCTCGGCCAGGGCGATGCCGTCGGCGAGCTCGAGCGCCGTCTCCAGCGAATCGGCGAGGCGGTTGCCGAGGCCGTCGCGCACGACGACGCGATCGACGACGACGGCGATGTCGTGCTTCAGCTTCTTGTTGAGCGCCGGGACCTCGTCGATCTCCAGCATCTTGCCGTCGACCTTGACGCGCTGGAAGCCGCGCTTCTGGAGGTCCGCCAGCTCCTTGCGATACTCGCCCTTGCGGCCGCGCACGATCGGCGCGAGCAGCAGCAGGCGCGTTCCCTCCTTCATGCCCATGATGCGGTCGACCATCTGCGAGACGGTCTGGCTCTCGATGGGAAGGCCGGTGGCGGGCGAGTAGGGAACGCCGATGCGGGCGAAGAGGAGCCGCATGTAGTCGTAGATCTCGGTCACCGTGCCGACGGTGGAGCGCGGGTTCTTCGACGTCGTCTTCTGCTCGATCGAGATCGCCGGCGAGAGGCCCTCGATGGAATCGACATCGGGCTTCTGCATCAGCTCGAGGAACTGGCGCGCATAGGCGGAGAGGCTCTCGACATAGCGCCGCTGGCCCTCGGCATAGATGGTGTCGAAGGCGAGCGAGGACTTGCCGGAACCCGACAGGCCGGTGATCACCACCAGGCTGTCGCGCGGCATGTCGACGTCGATGTTCTTCAGATTGTGCTCGCGCGCGCCGCGAACCCGAATGTCTTGCATTGCCGCAAAATGCGCCGAAAGGATGACCCGACACTATAGCCCCCGGGGCGCGGCGCCCGCCACCCCGGGGACATGGGGAACATGGGGATACTGACGGAAACTGTCAGCAGCGCCGCTCGGGCTTGGGTCACGCCCCGCGCGGCGGCGCCTCGCGCGGCACGACCGACAGCGCCCGCTTCTCCGCCCGGCGCAGCACCGTCACTTCCGCCGGCCGGCCGACGCGCTCCTCGGTCAAAAGGCGGTGCAGCTCGTCCACCGTGCCGACGGGCGCGCCGGCAAAGCCGACGATGATGTCGCCGGAGAGGAGACCGGCCTCGCGCGCGGCGCCGCCCGGCAAGGTCGCCTCGACGCGGACGCCGCCGTCGCGCGCGAGCTCGTGGAAGCGCACGACGCGGCGCGGCAGGACGACGTTCTGGCCGGAAAGGCCGATATAGGAACGGCGCACGCGGCCGTCGCGGATGAGGCGCGCGGCGACGAACTCGACGGTATTGGCCGAGATCGAGAAGCAGATGCCCTGCGCCATGGCGATGATCGCGGTGTTGATGCCGACGACCTCGCCCGCCGAGCTCACCAGCGGCCCGCCGGAATTGCCGGGGTTGAGCGCGGCGTCGGTCTGGATGACGCTGTCGATGAGCCGGCCCGACTGGGCGCGGAGGCTGCGGCCGAGCGCGCTGACCACGCCGGCCGTCACCGTCGCCTGGAAGCCGAAGGGATTGCCGATGGCGATGACGAGCTGGCCGACGCGGAGCTTCTGCGCATCGCCGAGCCGGGCATAGGCCGGCGCCTCGCCGGCAAGCCGCAGCACGGCGAGGTCGGTGTCGGGATCGTCGCCGACCAGCGCCGCCTCCATGGTCCGCCCGTCGGCGAAGGTCGCCTGCAGCCGCTTGCCGCCGGCGACGACATGGCTGTTGGTGAGGACATAGCCGTCCGGGGTGAAGACCACGCCCGAGCCGGCGCCGCCGCGGCCGTTCGCGGCCTCGACCTGGAGATGGACCACCGCGGGGCCGACGGTCTCGACCGCGCCGACGACGGCGCGGGAATAGGCGTCGAGCAGCGCCGCGTCTTCGGTCACGGAGGGCGCGGCGCCGCCCTCGCGTTCGCTGTTGCTTGCGTTCGCGTTATGTTCTAGGATCATCGTTGGCGAAATGGCGTTCATGGGATCTCGTCCTCCGCCGCGCGCGGCGCTTCCGCCCACGGGAGAGAGTAGGTGGGTATGCCGCGGCGTTGTGCCTAGGTGGCCGGGGCCCATACGCGTTGCGCCGAGGCGGCTCGCCGCTAAGATGTGAGGAGCCGGCGCGCCAGAGCCGTCTTGCTCCCGTTCCCTCTCATTCCGCAAAGGCAGGCATCATGGCCGGAAGCGTCAACAAGGTGATCCTCATCGGCAATCTTGGCCGCGACCCCGAGATCCGCTCGACCCAGGAGGGCACCCGCATCGCCAATCTGTCGGTCGCGACGTCGGAGAACTGGCGCGACAAGGGAACGGGCGAGCGCCGGGAGCGCACCGAATGGCACCGGGTGGTGGTATTCAACGACCGCCTCGTCGAGGTCATCGAGAAGTACCTGAAGAAAGGCGCCAAGGTCTATCTCGAGGGCGCCCTGCAGACGCGCAAATGGACCGACAATTCCGGCCAGGAGCGCTATACGACCGAGATCGTGCTGCAACGCTATCGCGGCGAGCTCACCATGCTCGACGGGCGCGGCGGGGGCGGCGAGGGCTATGCCGAGGAGGCGCCGGCCGAGGAATACGCGGCGGCAGGGAGCGGCCGCGGCGGTGGCAGTGCCAGTGCCAGTGGCGGCCGTACCGAGCGCCGTGCGCCGGTGCAGGAGCTCGACGACGAGATTCCATTCTAGCGCGAATGCGCGCTCGGCGCGCATTCGTCGCTGGCGGGCGACAGCGATTGCTTGCAATCGCGAGAGCCCGCACCGTGCGGACAATTCTCTGATTGCCGTAACTTCGCGCGAAGATTCATGTTCCCTGAGCGGCTCCTTTCCGGCTATCGCGCGTTTCGCGCCGGGCGCTTTACCGGCGAGCGCTCGCGCTATGAGCGCCTCGCCGAGCAGGGGCAGCGGCCGGAGGTGATGGTCATCGGCTGCGTCGACAGCCGGGTCTCGCCGGAAGTCATTTTCGACGCCGCGCCGGGCGAGCTGCTGGTGGTGCGCAACGTCGCCAACCTGGTGCCGCCCTACGAGCCCGAGCGCGGCTCGCAGCACGGCACCAGCGCGGCGCTCGAATTCGGCGTCCAGGCGCTGCGGGTGAAACATATCGTCGTTCTCGGCCACGCCCATTGCGGCGGCATCCGCGCCTTCGCCGACGAGCAGGAGCCGCTCTCGCCGGGCGATTTCATCGGCAAGTGGATGTCGCAGATCGCGCCCACGGCAGAAGCGCTGGGTCCGCGCCCGCCGGGCGATGATGCCGACTATCTGCGCCGGCTCGAATTCGCCGCGGTCGAGCTCGGGCTCAGGAACCTCATGACCTTCCCCTGCATCCGCGTCCTGGTCGAGCGCGGCAAGCTCGCGCTGCACGGCGCCTATTTCGGCATCGCCGCCGGCCGCCTCCTGCTGCGCGATCCCGAGACCGGCCGCTTCGAGCCGGTGACGGCGGCGGAGCCGTAATCGCCGGATCACGCCGAGGCTGCACCAATATCGGCGTGTCGTTCGACCAGCGGGATCAGGCCGCGCGTTCTAATTGCGCATTGTGATCGAAGACGGCGGCTCCTATTATGGGACGGACTAAGCGCGGTCATCACGAACCTCGGTGGCTCTCGATCGAGCCGTGACGATGAGGTTCGCATGCCCAAGCCGCAGCGATCGCCGACGCGTTCCGTCCTTGGTTCCCTGGTGTTGATCGCCGTCGTCATCGGCGGCGGCGCCGTTGCCTTCGCTTACACGGCCGGATGGCTCTCGCCCCAGCGCCTCACGCCGCAGGAGTTTGTCGCGGTATTTACGCCGCCGCCTTTGCCGCCGCCGCTCGGCCATCGCCGGAACCACGCCAAGGGAATCTGCTTCACCGGCATTTTTGTCTCCAACGGCGCCGGATCCGCTCTCTCGCGGGCGAAAGTTTTCACCAGCGGCCAGTATCCTGCTCTCGGGCGCTTCAACCTCGGCACTGCCGATGCGAACGCGCCCGACGCGACAGTGCGCGTTCGAGGCATGGGATTGCAGATTTCGTCCCCGGACGGGCAGGTATGGCGTATGGCGATGATCGAT
>DASQSR010000433.1:0-10958 GCA_035642295.1 Allostellaceae bacterium
GCCCCGCCATCCGGCGCCCCTGTCCCTTCGACGCTCCGTCGCCTGTCCCACGAGCTGGCTGCGGGTCTTGGCGCGATCACCCTCTTCAGGGTCTCCCGATGGCAATGACGGCGCTGCGACTGTGGCAGGCCCTGCCCTCGATGATCCATCGGCCTGGGCTGAGCGCTCGCGCTGGCGCAACGCGGAAATCTCGCACGATGTCGACGCTGGCCTGGTTGCTCGCGAATTGCCGATGGGGGGAGTGGCGGCGCCGCGAGGCGCGACCGGAAGACCGCTGCTGGCATGCTGCGTTCGCCGGAATGGTCGAAGGTCCCACGCCCTTCGACCGGGATCCGTTTCTCGCCCTGGCCTGGACCGGCAGTCTCCGCGGCCCGCGATCCTCATCCGCAAGCCGCGGGGATTTGGGGATTTATGGCGCGCTTACGCGGCGCCGACCGAATCCGTCTCGAAAATTTAGCCCGACATCGTCTCCTCATAGAGGGAGATAGAGCGAGTTCGCGGAGGCTCCATCGTGGTCAACAGTCTTGCCCGAGTGCAACCGGCAGCGCGGCGTCGGCCGATCAGCATCTTTGCCGCCGAGTCCGGCGAGTGGGTCGCACGCGACGGCGCGGGCGCCGCCGAGCGGCGCTTCCCGAGCCGGCGGGCGGCGCTTCATTTCGTTCTGTTCGAGCGCGGCGCGCGCGCACCGGCGGCGCTGCTGACGCCTGAGGCGGGATAAAGTTGCGGGAGATGGGGAGTAAAGCGTCACGACCGGCTGCGACCGGAGCGGGGGACTGGGGCCCCGCGCCGACGCCGTGGGGAGCCGTGCTGAAGCTGGCGCTTGCGGCAGGGTTGGCGTTGACGCTGGCGATCGGCGCGGCACGGCCGTTGCCGTTGTTCTGCCTGCTGCTCGAGGCGCTCGCCATCGGCCTCGCTGGTTTCTCGCTCATGCTTGCGCTGCTTCGGCGCGAACGGCTCGGAGGCTATAGCCACTGGCACGAGGCGACCGCGATGGGGCTTGTGGGGCTCATCAGCCATCTCGCGCTGATCGCGCTCCGCTGATCTCATCGCAAAAAGGAATGCCGTGCCTCCCGTGTCCCGCGCGGGAGGAAACCGCGCCGCGCCGTTTGGCTAACCGGGCGCGGGCACGGATCGCGGGGTCTCCGCCAGCTCGGGGCGCAGCCGCTTCTGCCCGAGGAAGAGCAGGATCGGCGAGGCGATGAAGATCGAAGACGAAGTGCCGACGACGATGCCGAAGATGATGATGAGGGCGAAGCCGCGGATCGCCTCGCCGCCGATGACCGCGAGCGGCACGATCGAAAGCAGCACGGTGAGCGACGTCGCCACCGTCCGGCTCAGCGTCTGATTGATGCTGAGATCGATCAGCTCGCGCAACGGCATGGTTTTGAACTTGCGCAGGTTCTCGCGGATGCGGTCATACACGACGATCTTGTCGGTGACCGAATATCCCACCAGCAGCAGGATCGCCGCCACCGCGTTGAGGTCGACCTCGATGCGCGTCACGGCGAGGAATCCCACCGTCTTGGTCACATCGAGCAGCAGGGTCCCGACCACTCCCACGCCGAACTGCCAGTCGAAGCGGAACCAGATGTAAAAAAGCACCGCGAGCAGCGACAGCGACGTCGCGAGCAGCCCTTTGTGGAACAGCTCGCCGCTGACCTGCGCGCCGACGGCGTCGAAGCGGCGGATCTCGCTGCCGGGGAATTTCGCCGCCAGCATTGCCGTAATCGCCGTTCGCGCGCCTTCGCCTTCGGCCTGCCGGCCCAGCCTCACCATCACCTCGCGCGCCGAGCCGAACTGCTGCAAGGTGGCGTCGCCGAGATTCAGCGCGCCGAAATCCGCGCGCAGCTCAGCGAGATCGGCGGCTGCCGCGAGGCGCAGGTCGATGACGACTCCGCCCTCGAAATCGACGCCGTAATTGAGTCCGGGATAGAAGAACAGCACGACCGATGCGATGCTGAGCACGGCCGAGACGATGAGCCCGGCGAAGCGGCCGCGCATGAAGCGGATGCGCGTGCCATCGGGAACGAGGCGAAGCGGGCGAATCATTGTGTGATCTCCGAGCGTGCCGGGCGGGGCGCAATGCGTCGATAAAGGCGCGGCAGCACACGCAGCACGAGCCAGGGCAGAATGAGAGCGACCAGGATTACGTAGAAGAACGTGGTGATCGCCGGGTTCTCGGTCCAGCCATAGCCCTGGTCGCACCAAACGATCGGTTGACTGCGGGCAAGCTTGCGCTCCATCGCCTCGAGTTGGCCGCGGTTCTGCGCCTGCGCCAGGACCGCCTTCTGGGCCTCGAAGCCGGCGATCAGGGCGCTGTGGCCGGCAAGCGGATCGAAGCCCGGATCGGGCGCGCCGTAGTCGCTCCGATAAAGACATTGCATGGACATCGCCGCGTGACCGAGGCCGGCGGAAAGGTGCCGGCGTCGATTAAAAGACATCCTGCACGTATAAATTCGAGCAGGAATCGCAGCCGCGGGCGTAAAGACCGCATAAGCGTCCCGTGCGTCCCGGGACGGCCCGACCTCGCTCGAGTGCGGACAATGGGCCCCGCGCTGGCCGCGCGCGCCGGGCCTATCTCTCGCGCCGCGCTATAGCCTGGATGCGGGCGCGCGGGCGCGCGGCCTCAGACATTTGCGGCGCGCGCCAGCGGCTCCGGCCGAGGCGGCGGCAGATGCGCGCGGAGATCGGCGGCGAGGTCGTCCCTCAGTCGCTTCGCTGCGGGATCGTTCCAGAGGTTGCGCCATTGCAGCGGATCCTCGGCGAGATCATAGAGCTCGCCCTCGCCGCCGTCGTAGAACTCGCTCTTGCCGTAGATGGTGCAGAGATAGCCGTCACGGAAAATGCTCTTCAGGTGCAGGGTCACACCCTTGTGCTCGCTGTCCCATTCGGTGATGACGCGCTCGCGTCGTTGCGCCTCGGCTTCGGCGCCGGTCGGCGGCAGCGGCTTTCCCTCCATCCATTCCGGCACCGGCAGGCCGGCGATGCGGCAGAAGGTGGGGGCGAGGTCGAGATGGCCCACCGGTGCGTCGACCACCGCCGGCGCACCGCCGGCGCTCGGCGCCGGCCGCCAGATCAGCGGCACCCGCATCAGCGCGTCGACATGGTGCGGCCCCTTGAACAGCAGGCCGAAATCGCCCTGCAGCTCGCCGTGATCGGTGGTGAAGAGGATGTCGGTCTCCGCCGCCCAACCGCGCTCGACGATGCGGCGGAAGACGCGGCCGCAGGCCTCGTCGATGAGCTCGTTCTTGATATGCGCCATGGCGTTGATCTCGCGCAGCTGGTCGGGCGTCAGCCGCTGCGGCACGAAATCGGGCGGCGCCTCGTAGCAGGTGACGAGGCGGCCCTGATACCAGTCGAGCCAGTGGCGCGGCTTCTGCGCAAGGATCGCTTCGATCTTCGTCGCGCTCCCGGGATAGCCGGTCGGCAGATCGAGCGCGCGCCAGGGCACGCGATGGAGCTCCGATTGCGGCGGATCCCAGGGATGGTGCGGGTCCGGGAAGCTCATCCAGACGAACCAATCCGCCGCGGGATCGAGGCTGTCGAGCCAGGCGATCGTGCGGTCGGCGACCCATTCGGTGTGGTAATGCGCACGCGTGATCGGGTTGTGCTTGACCTGGATGGCGTCGGTATCGCCGCCGCCGGCGCTGTTCTGCTCGAGGCTCGGCAGCATGATCGGGTAGTAGGCGCCGACTTCGCCGGGGTGGCGCTCCATCATCCAGAAGGAATAATGCCAGAGCCCGCGGGCGACATGCGCGCTGAGCTCCATATGCTCGAAGCCGCGATGCGGGCCGAAACGCCCTTCGCGCGCCAGCCGGTTCTCGGCAAAGCGCAGCTGCGGGTCGAGAAAGGGCTCGAAATGCGCCTTGCCGAACAGCGCGGTGCGATAGCCGTGACGCTGCAAATAGCCGGCGACGCTGGGCGCCTCCTCCGGCAGCGGGACGCCGTTCATCCAGACGCCGTGCGTCTGCACATGCTGCCCGGTGAGCATGGTGGCGCGCGACGGCATGCAGACGACGCTCTGGCAGTGCGCCCTGGTGTAGCGCACGCCGTCGCGCGCCCAGCCATCGACCACGGGCGTTCGCGCGATCCGGCCGCCGTTGCAGCCGAGCGCGTCATAGCGCTGCTGATCGGTGGTGATGAACAGGATCTTGCGTCCCATGGTCCCCTCATGACTGGCCGAGCGATGCCGCCATTGCCCGGGCCAGATAGTCGGGCAGCTCGCGATCGGCGAGCGACAGCGGACCGGGATCGTTAAGCACGATATTGACCAGCGTGCCGAACAGCAGCTGAAACGCGAAGCCCACCGCCCGCTCCTGTCGCCGCCGCGAGCCGCGGCGCAGCCGGCGAAGCAGCAGCGGCCGCCAATGGAGCAGCGTGCGCTGCCCAAGCTCCTTGAACGGCGTCCAGCGCGCGGGGTGTGTTCCGGCATGTTGCAGCGCCGCCCGGACGACCCCCTCATAAGCCTGCATCCAGGCGACGCTGCCCGCGGCGATGACGCGGCAGATCTCGCTCAGCGGCGCTTCGGCCAGGCGTTCAGCCGCGCCCTCGCCGGCGAGCCACGCTCCGGCGCGCCGGCAGGCGAGCAGCTGCAGCGCGTGGAAATACGCCTCTTTGCTTTGGAAGCGGCTGTAGAAAGCACCGACCGAGGCGCCAATCGACCCGCACAGCTGTTCGACCGAAAGCTCCGCCAGGCTGTGCCGCAGCAGCAGGCGCTGGCCCGCTTCGAGCAGCGCCTCGCTCATCTCCCGGCTGCGCTTCTGCCGGGCGGGATTGACGCCGGGCAGCTCGAGCGGCGACAGGTTCATCGAGGACCCTCTGCCGGCTTGCGTCGAACACGAACGAGAATTACCATTCTTGAAACAGCGGGGCAATCCCCTTGCGGCGCTGAAACGGGAGGAAGCGATAGCGGAAGCGACACGAGGCCGGCCGGCAGGGGCACCGACATACGGCGCCGGATTCTCGCAGCGTTACGTGCGGGGCCGATCTATCGCCGACGCGTCGCTGCAAACGCGTCTCGCGCACGCTCGGCTCGCGGCGGCGCTGCACGGTTTGCGGTTCCTGCCGTGACGTTTTCGGGTGTAGACTGCGAGTTCGGCTGCGGCGGGCGCCGCCGCGGCAGAATACGTACATCGGCCCGGACGATGGGATCGATGCTTCCCGCCGTCCACAGCGACCAGGACCGGCGATGCTGCCGACGCCGAGCGAACTGCGCGAGCACGCGCGCCGATTGCGCGAGGCCGCCCGTGCGGCGCCCGATGCGTCGACGCGGCGCCAGCTCGCCGCCGATGCGTTGGCGCTGGCGCAACTGGCCGAAGCGATCGAGCACCACCAGACGATTGACCAGTTCACCCAGGGGGCGAAGGTCCAGGAATATAAGCGTCTGCTGGCGCGGGCTCTGGGTGCGCGAACCGCGAGTCTGCTGCAGGACATTGCCGGCAAGGCCGCTGGCGAGGAAGCGGAGCAACGCGACCGGATCGAGCGGTACCGCTTGCGCGCGGAGGAGCTGCGTGCGATCGCCGACCAATTCGTTGTTCCCTCGGCGCAGGAGGGCCTCAGGCGTGCGGCCGCCAACTACGACAAGATGGCGGACGATGCCGAGACGGCTTTTTCCGGGCCGCGTTCCGCGCCGAACCACAAGGCGGGATAACAGGCGGTCAGGGCACCTTTCCCGCGCGAGCCTGCGGTGTCGCCCTCGCCAGCTCATCAAGCGGTCCGCCGCCGAGGCCTGCACGGCGGCGCACGGCGCGTTGCCGCCCGCCGCGCCGTGCTCGACGCGAGCGTCGGCCTGCGGCTACCGCGCACCGCCCGACAACAGGAGCCCGGTCTTATGATCAGCCGCCTTCCACGCGCGCCGTCTGACGCGCCCCGCCGCAATGAGCCGGCGGGTGCCGAGGCGCGGCGCTATCCCTCCGCCGGATATGCTTGGTATGTCTGCGCCGTCCTCCTGCTCGCCTACATCTTCTCGTTCCTCGACCGCACTATCGTCGGCCTGCTGGTGATCCCGATCGAGCACGATCTCGGCCTCAATGACACCCAGGTAAGTTTGCTGCAGGGCTTTTCTTTCGCGCTGTTTTATGCGCTGCTGGGGCTGCCGATTGCCCGCCTCGTCGATGCGCGCGACCGCCGGGCGATCATCGCGCTCGGCATCGCGCTCTGGAGCGTGACGACCGCCGCCTGCGGCCTGGCGCAGCGGTTCTGGCATCTGTTCCTGGCGCGGGTCGGCGTCGGTGCCGGCGAGGCGACGCTGCTTCCAGGCGCCACCTCTTTGCTCGCCGATTATTTTGCCCCCCGCCGGCGCGGCCTCGCGCTCGGCGTTTTCGCCGCCGGGATTTATCTCGGCGCCGGCTTTGCGATGATTATCGGCGGGCTGCTGCTGCGGCTGCTGGGCGAGCGCGTCGTCCACTTGCCGGTGCTGGGCGCGCTTCACCCCTGGCAGACCGTATTCATCGCCGTCGGCGCGCCGGGGCTGCTGGTCGCGCTGCTGATGGCGGCGACGGTGCGCGAGCCGGCACGGCTCGGCGCCGCGCGCAGCCAAGGCGCCGGGCTTCCGCTCGGCGAGGTCGCGCGCTATTTCTGGCGCAACGCCAAGACCGTCCTCTGCCACAATCTCGGCTTCACCTTGCTCGCCTTCGCGAGCTATGCCGCCACCGCCTGGATTCCGACGATCTTCATTCGCGTTCATCACTGGAGCGCCGCAAGCATCGGCCTCCGGCTCGGTGCGATCCTACTGATCGTGGGGCCGTCGGGCACCGTCGCCGGCGGATGGCTCGCCGACCGCTTCGAAGCGGGCGGCAGCCGCGCCGGCAAGCTGCTCGTGGGATTGATCGCGTCGCTCGGACTTGTCGTTCCTGCGGTGGCCTTTCCGCTGGTCGCGAGTCCCGAGCTGTCGCTGGCGCTGCTCGTTCCCTTCATCTTCTTCACCAGCGCCGTCTGGGGCCTGTCGCCGGCGGCGCTGCAGGAGATCATGCCCAACGAGATGCGCGGGCAAGCGACCGCGCTCTACACCGGTCTGGTCAATCTGCTGGGGCTCGGGTTCGGGCCCGCCAGCGTCGCGATCCTTGCCGACTACGTGTTCCACGATCCGCAGCGCCTGAACCTTGCCTGCGCCATCGTCACGCCGATCGCCGGGCTCGCCGCCGCGCTGCTCTTCGCCCTCGGCCGCGAGCCTTACCGCCGCACCCGCGACCGGCTCGAGGGCGGCTCCGGCGCGGAGTGATCCGCCCCCTTAGGGCCGCGGAGCGAAACACCGCGGCGCAGGGCAAAAAAAGGGGGTGCCTTGCGGCACCCCCAGGTTCCACGGGGAGGAAACCCGTTACTGGATGGTTTCGCCGTGCAGCGCGAGGTCGAGCCCGTCGCGCTCCACTTCGACATCGACGCGCAGGCCGACGGCCATGTCGATGACCTTGAGGATGATCAGGCTGACGACGACGTCGTAGGCGACAATGATGGCGACGCCGATGATCTGATTGATCACCTGGCCCGCATTGCCTTCGATGAGGCCCGGCGTGCCGCCATATTCGTTGATGGCGAAGACGCCCGTGAGGATGGCGCCGCTGGCGCCGCCGATGGCGTGCACGCCGAACACGTCGAGCGCGTCGTCATAGCCGAAGAGGCCCTTGAGCCACACGGCGCCCAGATAGCAGATGGCGCCGGCGGCAAATCCGATCGCCAGCGAGCCCGCCGGGCCGACGAAGCCCGAAGCCGGCGTGATGGCGACGAGGCCCGCGACCGCGCCCGAGCAGATGCCGACGACCGTCGGCTTGCCGCGATGCGCCCATTCGACGAACATCCAGGAGAGCCCTGCGGCGGCGGTGGCGATCTGTGTCACCGTCATCGCCATGCCCGCCTGCATGCCGGCGCTCACCGCCGAGCCGGCGTTGAAGCCGAACCAGCCGACCCACAGCAGCGAAGCGCCGATGAAGGTCAGCACGACGTTGTGCGCGGGGCCGGTATCCTTGCGCTTGCCCAGCATCAAAGCGCACATCAGGCCGGCAACGCCGGAATTGACATGCACCACCGTGCCGCCGGCGAAGTCGAGCACTTTCACGATCGCGCCGTCATTGCCGCTGTTGAGGAAGCCGTCCGGACCCCACACCCAGTGCGCGACCGGCGCATAGACGAAGATCGCCCAGAGCGTCATGAACCACAGCATCGCCGAGAATTTCATGCGCTCGGCGAACGCGCCGGCAATGAGCGCCGGGGTAATGATGGCGAAGGTCATCTGGAAGCACATGTAGACCATCTCGGGGATGGTCGGCGCCAACGGGTTGGGATTGCCGATGCCCTTCGAGATGTCGCTCAGCACGCCCTGCAGAAAGGCGCGACTCAATCCGCCGACGAAGGGCGTGCCGGCGGTAAAGGCCATGCTGTAAGTGCAAACCGCCCACAGCACGGTGACGAGGCAGGTGATGGCGAAGCTGGTCATCACGGTGTCGCCGACGTTCTTCTTGCGCACCATGCCGCCATAGAAAAGGCCGAGGCCGGGGACGGTCATCATCAGCACCAGCGCCACCGAGGTCAGCATCCATGCGGTGTCGCCGGAATTGGGCGTGCACTTCTCCAGCACCGCTTTCTTCGGATCGGGATCGGCGACGCAGGCCGGCGGCGCTGCGGGCGCGGGCGCTGCCGCTGCTGCCGCAGGCGCGCCGGCGGGAGCCGGGGTCTGCTGAGCGGCGGCGAAACTAAGTGGGATGAGCACGGCCAGCGCTGCCAGCGGCAGCACGCGTCCCACCCACGACAACAAAGAACGAACTCTCATGTGCCCTTGCCTCCCGTTAGGATCACGGCCCAGAACCAACCCCTCGCCGGCCGCCGAGGCTGGTTGAAATCAAGAATCGTGCCATTGCCGGGAGCGTGGGTCCCGACCGCCGCGCGCGCCGAACAGCGCTTCTGCTTACCGCAAATGGTCAATATCTAGGCAGAGATACCCGACCTGCTCCTTCTGTGGGCAGGGGCGGGCAGAAACCGGTCCCAGGTGCTTGCCCCGGTCGGCGGCCCCTCGTGCCCCTCCGGGAATTCCGGGCTAAGCTCGCGCCATGGGTGCCTTCTGGTCGCTGATCAACACGCGTGCGCTCTCGGTCTCGCTGGCGCAGGGCGCGTTCAACTTCGAGCTGTCCTGGCTGGGTCTGCTGCTGATCGTCGGCGCCTTGCTGCTCTGGCGCTTTCTGCGGCGCTAGCGGCTCCCGCGGCGATGGAAAAGTCCTGCCCGGCATTGCACGTTGAGCCGATGGAGCGCCCGCGCGCGGAGCTGATCGTCGTTGGCGGCGGGCTCACCGGGCTTACCCTCGGGATTGCCTGCGCCAGTGCCGGGATCGACGTCGCCGTCGTCGATCGCGAGGATCCCGCGGTAACGCTGGCGGAACCGTTCGACGGTCGTACCACCGCTATCGCCCATGGCTCGAAGCTGGTGCTCGACGGGATCGGCGTCTGGCCGCTCATTGCCGCCGAAGCCGAGCCGATCCGCGAAATCCGCGTCGCCGATGCGGATTCGCCGCTGTTCCTGCACTACGACCACCGCGATCTCGGTACGGCGCCGCTCGGCTATATCGTCGAGAACCGGGTGCTGCGCCGGGCGCTCATTGCCCGGGCGCGGGAGTTGGCGAGCCTCCGCCACCTGGCGCCGCTGGCGCTCGACCGCGCGGAGCGGGGCGCTGGCGGGGTCACGGCTTTGCTTGGCGATGGCACGCGGCTTCGCGGCGAGCTCGTCGCCGGCTGCGACGGCAAGGGGTCGCCGCTGCGCCGCGCCGCCGGCATCCATACGATCGACTGGGTCTATCCGCAGACCGGAATCGTCTGCACCGTCCGCCACGAACTGCCCCATCACGGGGTCGCCGTCGAGCATTTTCTCCCCGCCGGGCCTTTTGCCATCCTGCCGATGACGGGGCAGCGCTCGTCGATCGTGTGGACCGAGCGCCGGGAGCTCGCGCCGGCGATCTTGGCCTTGGGCGAGGCCGGCTTCGCTGCCGAGCTCGCCCGCCGCTTCGGCGATTTTCTCGGCGCGGTCGAGGTGGTCGGGCCGCGCTGGTCCTATCCGCTCGCGCTGCTCCATGCCGTCCGCTACACCGCACCGCGGCTGGCGCTGGTCGGAGATGCCGCGCATGTCATTCATCCCATCGCGGGCCAAGGCCTCAACCTCGGCATTCGCGATATCGCGGCGCTGGCCGAGCTGATTGTCGACGGCCGGCGGCTCGGCCTTGACCTCGGCACGCCCGAGCTGCTGCGGCGCTATGAGCGTTGGCGCCGCTTCGACAATGTCGCGCTTGCCGCTGTTACCGATGGGCTCAACCGGCTTTTCTCGAACGCTCTGCCGCCGCTGCGCATGGCCCGCGATCTCGGCCTGGCCGCCGTCGACAAGCTGCCGGCGGTGAAGCGGGTGTTGATGCGCCATGCCATGGGCGCTCTCGGCGATCTCCCCAGGCTCAGCCGGGGCGAACCGCTCTAGCTCAGCCAAACCACTGGTAGAGCTCAAGTTTCCAGACGCTGTTACAATTCGTTACAGACTGAGAAAAAAATCGCGTCTCCGCCGGAACCGTAACCGGGCGTAACCGTTTGTAACAGCGAATCACCGGCACCGCTCCGGGCCGGACATGGAGACGATGGCGATGAAGGGACAACAGCAATTCGCGAACCTTGCGGTCGCGGTGGAGCTTGAGCGCTTTCTCAACGGCGAGAGCGACGGTGCCCTCTTGTTCCACGTGCTTTACGGCGGTGTTGGCGACGAACCGGTACCACAGCACCTGCTTGATATCGTGCGCGATGGCTGTGAGCCCGCGATCGAGCCCGAGACCCTACCGGTCGTGGCGCCGGGCGCGGCGCCGCGCGCAGTGAACTCCTAAGTAAAAACGGCCGGCGCGCGGATCGCATCCGCGCTTGCCGCAAAGCAAGAGCCGGGGCGCTTGCGCGCCCCGGCTCGCCGTTTCTGCCAGCCGAAGAACGGCGGGGCGGCGACTATTCGC
>DASQSR010000434.1:0-4444 GCA_035642295.1 Allostellaceae bacterium
CTTCGTCAACCTCGACGACACGATCAAGGGGTTCAAGGGTATCGTCGCCGGCGAGTATGACGACCTGCCCGAGACCGCCTTCTATATGGTGGGCACCATCGAGGAGGCGGTGGAGAAGGCGCGCAAGATGGCGGCCGAGGCCGCCTGATGGCCGAGAAGCTGCAATTCGAGCTGGTCTCGCCGGAGAAGCTGCTGCTGTCCGAGGCGGTGGCGATGGTCGTCGTCCCCGGCAGCGAGGGCAATTTCGGCGTGCTCCCGGGACATGCGCTTCTCATCTCGACGGTTCGGCCCGGCGTCATCGACGTCTATGCCGACGAGCCCAACGCGGTGAGCGAGCGCATTTTCGTCTCCGGCGGCTTCGCCGAGGTGACGCCGGTGCGCTGCACCGTGCTTGCCGACGAGGCGGTGCCGATGGCCTCGCTCGACCGCGGCGATCTCGAGCAGCAGCAGAAATCGCTCGAATCCGGCGTCGCCGGCCTCCGTGAGCAGGTGGCGCGCTTCCAGGGCGCGGATCGCGACCGGGCCGCCGCCGAGCTGCGCGCGGCCGAGCGGCGGCTCGCGGTGGCCTCGGCAAAGCTCGCGGCGCTCGCCGCCATCCACTGAGCGGCGCCGGCGGCGGTGCGCCTCTACCGCAGCTCGATGAAGCGCTCACCCAGCACCTTGTAGCGTTGCGGCTTCGGTTTTGCCGCATCGTCGGGCCGCACATAGCGGATCGAGCTGCGTCCCTTGCAGCCGCGCGGCAGCACGAAGCCGCGCACGAAGCTGGTCTCGCGCTCCGTCGAGGTTGGCGCGAGAACCGGCGTCTGACCCAGCTCGAACCAGGCCTCACCCGGTCCGTAGCGCGTGGCGCTGCCCTCGCTCTCAATCTCGATCTCGCCCTCGAGGCAATAGCGGATCCCGGGCCCCTGATGGACATGGGTATAGGCGATGCCGCCTTTGGGGAAGCCGACACGGTCGCACCGCATCAGCCAGCCGAAATCCGGATCGAGCTCGATCTCGACGGCGAGCTTCGTCTCGGAGAGGACGGCCGGTGCTGCGCGCAACTCGCCTCGGTGCCGCGCCGCAAGCGGGAGCAGCTCCCAGCGCAGCAGCCGCGCGCCCTCGCCTCCGGGGACAAGGGCGATCTCGCCGCCGCCGAGCCAGGCCGAACCTGCCGGCTGGCTGATCGAGCCGCTGGCGAACTCGACCATGACGTCGCCCTCGATCAGATAAATCGCCCGCTCGAGCCCAGGCAGGTAGACCGGGTCGCCCTTGGCGGGCAGCCGATCCTCGCAGAGGCTGAGAACCATGCGGGTCATGCCATCCCTCCCTCGCCCGGCGCGCTAGCAGGACGCGCCGGGCATCAATATCGCCGCCGGCGCGGACTGTCGATTGGCCCCCGCATCGGGGGGTTTTGCCGCGCACGGTCGTTGAACTATATATTACCGTCGTCAACCGCTGACGGTCGCTATGGGCTCTTGGACGCTTGACGATATCCCCTGGGAGAAGTTCGACCGGTCCAAGGTCGAGCCTGACATTCTGCGCCTGGTCAAGGCGGCGAGCCTGGTCGAGCAGAATGGCGGCGACTACGCCCGCTACCTCTGCGGCGTGTTCCACGACGATCCCCTCTTCCAGAAGGTTGCGCGGGGCTGGGGCGAGGAGGAGATTCAGCATGGCGCGGCCCTCGGCCGCTGGGCCATGCTGGCCGATCCCGGCTTCGACCATGCCGCGGCCTCGGAGCGCTTTAGCGCGGGGTTTCGCGTCAATCTCGACGCCACGCACTCGGTCCGGGGATCGCGCAGCGGCGAGCTGGTGGCGCGCTGCATCGTCGAGACCGGCACCAGCTCCTATTACGCGGCGCTCGGCGAGGCGGCGGGCGAGCCGGTGCTGAAGGAGATCTGCCGCCGCATCGCCGCCGACGAGCTGCGCCACTACAAGCTGTTCTACAGCCATCTGAAGCGCTATCTCGCGGCGGAAGGCATCGGCTTCTGGGGCCGCCTCAAGATCGCGGTCGACCGCGTCTGGGAAACCGAGGATGACGAGCTCGCCTACGCCTATTACGCCGCCAACGACAGCAGCGGCCCCTATGACCGCCCCCGCTATGCCCGCGCCTATGCCCGTCGCGCCTATCGGGTCTATCGCGCGCACCATGTCGAGCGCGGCATCGCCATGATCTTCAAGGCGGTGGGGTTGAAGCCGCATGGCCGGCTGCACCTCTGTGTGTGGCAGCTCATCTGGTGGGGCATGCGCCATCGCGCGGAGCGGCTGGCGAAAGCGGCGGCTTAAGCGATCCCGCCGGCGGCCGCCGGCGCGTCATGGAATGTTGTTGGTGGCCTGAGGGCGGCTGCGCTACGGTTCTCCAGGGGGACCGGCGCCCGGGAAGGCGATGCGCAATTTCCGCGATAGTCGAACGGCGGCTTTGGCCGCGCTGCTGCTGCTCTGGGGCTGCGGCAAGAGCAACACCTATGTGCCGCCGCCGCCACCTCGAGTCGCGGTGGCGATGCCGGTGAAGCAGGCGGTCACGCCCTATCTCGAAGCGACCGGCTACGTGGCGGCGATCCAGTCGGTCGATCTCGTGGCCCGCATCCAGGGCTTCCTGCAGGAGATCGACTACCAGGACGGCGCGGGGGTGAAGGGCGGCACGGTGCTGTTCCGCATCGAGCCCGAGCCCTACCAGCAGAAGGTTCAGGAGGCGCAGGCCGCGTTGGTCGCCGCCAAGGCCAACCTCGCCCAGGCCGAGCCGCAGTACCGGCGCGAGGCGGCGCTCCTCGCTCACGGCAACGCGCCGCAAGCGAGCGTCGATCAGGCGCTTGCGGCGCGCGACACCGCGCAGGCCACCATCCAGCAGGACGAGGCCGAACTTCGGCTTGCCGAGATCAATCTCGGCTATACCGACGTGAAGGCGCCGTTCGACGGCGTCGTCACCGCGCATCTCGTCTCGGTCGGCGAATTCGTCGGCGCCGGCACGACGCCGACCCAGCTCGCGACCATCGTTCAGCTCAATCCGATTTACGTGAACTTCACCCTGAGCGAGCAGGACGTCCAGCGCTTCCGGGCCGAGGCGGCGCAGCGCGGCGTCACCACCGCGGAGCTCCGCAGCCAGCTCAAGACCGTGCCGGTCGAGGTCGCGCTGCAGACGGAAACCGGCTATCCGCATCACGGCACGCTCGACTATTTCTCGCCGACCGTCGACCAGTCGACCGGCACGCATGCGGTGCGTGCCATTCTCGACAATCCCGACAGAATGCTGCTGCCGGGCAATTTCGTCCGCGTCCGTCTTCCCGTGGGCAAGCCGGAGGATGAGCTGCTGGTGCCCGATGAGGCGCTCGGTTCCGATATCGGCGGCCGCTACCTGCTGGTGGTCGGCGCCGGCGACGTCGTCCAGCAGCGGCGCGTCGAGACCGGCACGCTGGTCGGTTCGCTGCGCGTCATCACCGGCGGTCTCAAGCCCGAGGACCGCGTCGTCGTCTCCGGCCTGTTGCGGGCGATCCCGGGCCAGAAGGTCGCGCCGGAACTACAGACCGCGGCGGCCACGCCCGCGGCGCAGAGCCGCTAGCCGGCGCGCGGTGATCTCGAAATTCTTCATCGAGCGGCCGGTACTGGCCAATGTACTGGCGCTGGTCACGATCCTGATCGGCCTGGTCGCGCTCGTCAGGCTGCCGGTCGCGCAATATCCCAATGTCGTGCCGCCGACGGTGCAGGTGACGACGCGCTATCCCGGTGCCAGCGCGCGCACCGTCGCCGACACCGTCGCCTTGCCGATCGAGCAGCAGGTGAACGGCGTCGAGAACATGCTCTACATGCAGTCCTACAGCGGCGCCGACGGCAGCTACACGCTCACCGTCACCTTCGACATCGGCACCGACCTGGATTTCGCGCAGGTCCTGGTGCAGAACCGCGTGGCGACCGCCCTGTCGCAACTGCCGCAGGCGGTGCAGTCGCAGGGCGTGACGGTTCAGAAGAAATCGACGGCGGTGCTACTGTTCGTCGCCCTGACCTCGCCCGACCGGCGCTACGACAGCCTGTTTCTCAGCAACTACGCCACCATCAAGCTCAAGGACGAGCTCGCCCGCCTGCCCGGCGTCGGCAATGTCACCGTGTTCGGCGCCGCCCAGTACTCGATGCGCGTCTGGCTCGACCCGGACAAGCTCAAGGCGCGCAGCCTCGACGCCAGCGACGTCGTCACGGCGCTGCAGCAGCAGAGCCAGCCCGTCGCCGCAGGACAGCTCGGCATGCCGCCGGCGCCGCCCACGCAGGCCTTCCAATACACGCTCAATGTCGCCGGCCGCCTCGACGATCCCGCGCAATTCGCCAATGTCATCATCAAGACCGGTAGCAACGGCGAGATCACGCGGCTGCGCGATGTCGGCCGCGTCGAACTCGGCGCCCAGACCTACGGCCAATCCTTTACCGTCGACGGCCAGCCCGCCGCCGGCATCGGCATCTTCCAGACGCCCGGCGCCAA
>DASQSR010000435.1:0-2603 GCA_035642295.1 Allostellaceae bacterium
CGAGCGCCTCTGCGCGGTGGTGGCGCAATCGCCGCCGATTGACGAGACCTTCTCGTCCGCGATGCTGGAACGCGCGCTCGGCAACAAGGAATATCTCTTCGACTACGTCGCCGCCGGCATGTCGATCTATCCCGGGGTCGAAACGCTGGAGCAGCTGCGCACGGCCCGCGCCCGGGCCTCGCTCAAGACGCAAGGCTTCCTCGACCGGCCGATGGCGCCGATGCTGGTGATCGCCGGCGTCAAGGACACGCAGGTGCCGATCGCCGACATCGAGCTGCTGCTCCACAGCGGCGAGACGCCCAAGGACGCGTGGATCAACCCCTCGGGCGGCCATATGGGGCGCGAAGCCAAGGGCTGGTCCGACCCGGTGATCTTCCAGCGCGTGACCATGCCGTGGCTGCTGCGCGCGTTCGCGCCGACCGCGCCCGAGCAGGGCTGAGGCTTCGCTCCCGATTTTTCGCGCTTGCGCCGGTGCTGTGACCCGCCCTAACCGCGCCCCGCCAGCGCCCGCGCCTTGTCCAGCCCGGCATAGCTGCGCGTCGGCGCCGCCATGAGGAAGCGATAGCCCTCGCCCAGGATACGCTCGGCATTGCTCGCATCGACATGAGGATGGCCGACGGGCACGTCGTGCTCGCGGCAGATCCTGACGATCTCGCCCATCGCCTCGCGCACCACCGGATGGTCGTATTGCCGGGGATGGCCGAGCTCCTGGCTGAGATCGCCCTCGCCGATGAGGATGACGCCGATCCCTGGCACGTTGCGCAGCATCTCGCGGAGATTGGCGATGCCCGCCGTGTCCTCGATCATCAGCATCACCAGGATCTCGCCGGCGGGATTGAGCGGCCAGACATCGGCCTTGGCGTAGTATTCCGGCTGCGTCAGCCCCCAATAGCGCGCCGCCGCCGTCGGCCCGTCGCCGCGCAGGCCCGCCGGCTGGTAGAGCGGCGCCGTCGGCAGCCGCGGATAGCGGCACGCCGCCACCGCGTTGTAGGCCTCCTCGGCGGTGCTGACATGCGGCCAGACGATGCCATAGGCGCCGAGGTCGAGCGCCTGCTTGGCGAGCCACTGGTTCTTCTCGTTGCCGTTGGGCGGAATCCGCACCAGCGGCGTCACCGCCGGCGCGAGCGAGCCGGACAGCGCGATCTGCCGCCGGTTCAGCAGGTATTGCAGCGCATCGCGCAGCGCCCGCACGTCCCAGGCATTGTGCTCCATCTCGAAGACGATGCCGTCATAGCGTGATGCCGCCAGCGCCAGCGTCGCCTCGATCTCGGCCTGGGTGAAGGTGGTGATCGCGGGCTGGCCCTGCTCCAGCGCGCGGATGATGCCATTAAGACGCGGCAGCTCGGCCATAGGCTTCTCCTCCGGGATTTTCGCCATGCTAGCAGAGCCCCCGGCGCGAGGGGTAGACGCGCCGCCGTCCCCTCCCCTAGCATTCATCGGGGGAGGAGCGCGCCATGATCATCGATTGCCACGGACACTACACAACCGCACCCAAGGCGCTGGAGCAATGGCGCAAGCGCCAGATCGCGGCGCTGGAAGACAAGTCGCATGTGCCCGCCAAAGGTGCGCTCGCCATCAGCGATGACGAGATCCGCGAAAGCCTCGAAGGCGCGCAGCTGAAGCTGCAGCGCGAGCGCGGTACCGATCTCACCATCTTCTCGCCGCGCGCCGCCGGCATGTCGCATCACATCGGCGACGCCACCACCAGCGAGCACTGGTCGGAGCATTGCAACGACCTCGTCTACCGCGCCTGCACGCTCTATCCCGAGAACTTCGTCGGCGTCTGCCAGCTGCCGCAATCGCCCGGCGTCGCGCCGGCGAACTGCGTCCCCGAGCTCGAGCGCTGCGTCGAGGAGCTCGGCTTCATCGGCTGCAACCTCAACCCCGATCCCTCCGGCGGCTACTGGACCGACCCGCCGCTCACCGACCGCTGGTGGTATCCGCTCTACGAGAAGATGGTCGAGCTCGATGTGCCGGCGATGGTGCATGTCAGCGCCTCCTGCAATCCCGCCTTCCACTTCACCGGCGCCCATTACATCAACGGCGACACCACCGCCTTCGTGCAGTTCCTCACTTCCGACCTGTTCAAGGATTTCCCGACGCTCAAATTCATCATCCCGCATGGCGGCGGCGCCGTCCCCTATCACTGGGGCCGTTATCGCGGCCTGGCGCAGGACATGAAGAAGCCGCCGCTGCAAGAGCTGCTGCTCGGCAACGTCTTCTTCGACACCTGCGTCTATCACCAGCCGGGCATCGACCTCCTGACCCGCGTCATCCCGGTCGAGAACATCCTCTTCGCCTCGGAGATGGTCGGCGCGGTACGCGGCATCGATCCCGAGACCGGGCATTACTTCGACGACACCAAGCGCTACATCGAAGCCGCCCCCGCCCTCACCCCCGCCGGTCGCACCCAGATCTTCTCCGGCAACGCCGAACGCGTCTTCAGCCGGCTGAAACTATAGGGCTGCATGATCATCCCGTTCATTATCGCCGCTGGCAGGGGCCCATCTCGATCCTCCTCATCCTGGCCGACCCGTCCGACCGCTCTGCTGTCGGACCCGTAGGGTTCGATCGCGAAGCGATCGAACGGAGTCGGCTATCGA
>DASQSR010000436.1:0-6340 GCA_035642295.1 Allostellaceae bacterium
CGCGACGGCCTCAATCGAAATCACGCCATCTTCGGCTGGTCCGATGCTTGTGTCGCCACCAACCCGTCCGACCTCGCGGTCGCGCTCGCCGCCCTGGACGCCCGCGTGATCGTGCGCGGCCAAGCGGGGCAACGCTCGATCGCGTTCGCCGATTTCCACCGCCTGCCGGGCAGCACGCCGGAGCGCGACAATGTCCTCGACCGGGGCGAGCTGATCGTCGCGATCGAAATCGCGGCAAGCTTCGAGGGCCGTGCGTCGCATTACCTCAAGCTCCGCGATCGGCAGTCCTACGAGTTTGCGCTCGTCTCCGCGGCGGCCGCTGTCGTGCTCGATCAGCGGCGCATCCGCCGCGCTCGGCTCGCGCTCGGCGGCGTGGCGCACAAGCCCTGGCGCCTTGCGGCCGCCGAGACAGCGTTGCGCGGAGCCTCGCTGGACGACGTCGACGCGCTCAGATCGGCGATCGCGCAGTCGTTCACCGATGCTCGCCCGCTCGCCCACAACGCCTTCAAGGTCGAACTCGCCCAGCGCGTCGCCGTGCGCGCGTTGCACATCGCCGGAGCGCGCGCATGAACGTCATCGGCCAATCGATCCCGCGCGCCGACGGACGGCTCAAGGTGACCGGCGCGGCCCGGTACACGGCAGACATTCCCGTCCCCGGAGCGGTCCATGCCGCGATCGTGCCGAGCACCATTGCGAGCGGCCGGACGGTATCGATCGACACCGCGGCCGCCGAACAGGCTCCCGGCGTCATTGCGATCTTCACCCATCGCAACATGCCGCGGATGAACCTGACGCCCAAGCCCTGGAGTCACCTCCATCCGCACGGACAGGGCTACCTCCCGCTGCAAGACGACAGGATTCACTATGCCGGACAGCCGATCGCCCTGGTGATTGCCGCGACGCTCGACCAGGCGGCCTATGCGGGCACGCTGATCAAGATCGATTGCGAGGCGGAGGAGCCGGTGGTGTTCGACCGGCAGCTCGCGCAGCAGGCGGTCGACCCTCCGCAATTCCTCTGGCCGGTCAACTCCTCGGTCGGCGACGCGAAACAGGGGATCGCGGCCGGCGCCGTGAAGATCGAGCAGACCTACACCACGTCCGATCGCCATCACAACCAGATGGAGCCCCATGCGACGACGGCGGTTTGGGAGGCCGACGGCACGCTGACGCTCTATGAAACGACCCAGCATCTTTTCGGCGCCCAGGAGCTGGTCTCGCTCGTCCTGGGCGTGCCAGCGGAGAAGATCAACGTCATATCGCACTTCCTCGGCGGCGGCTTCGGTGGCAAGGCCTATGTATGGCCCCATACCCTGATAGCCGCGGTCGCCGCGAAAGTTGTCAACCGACCGGTGCGAATCCAGCTTACCCGCGCGCAGATGTATTCGATGGTCGGATACCAGGCGGCGACCATCCAAACCCTCGCTCTCGGCGCCGACGGCGACGGCGCGCTGACCGGCATCCACCACCAGAGCGTTTCGCCGACCTCGATGTTCGACAACTACATCGAATACGCGGCGCTCTCGACGCGCTCCCTGTGGGCCGCAAGCGGCGGACTCGCAACGACGCACAAGATCGTGCACGCAAACCGCAACACCCCGACGGCGATGCGCTCGCCCCACGAGGCGCTCGGCCATTTCGCGCTCGAGAGCGCCATGGACGAGCTGGCCTACGCGACCGGCGTCGACCCTGTCGCGCTGCGCCTGCGGAACGACACCGAGATCGACCCGGCCAGCGGTCGTCCTTTCTCCACGCGCGCCATGCGCCGGTGCCTGACGGAGGGCGCCCTGCGCTTCGGCTGGAGCAAGCGGACGCCCGAGCCGCAGTCGATGCGCGAGGGTCGCTCCCTCATCGGCCAGGGGATGGCGGCCGCGATCTACACCCACTGGCGCTGGCCGGCGAAAGCGCGGGTCACGCTGAAGCGCGACGGTTCGGCGGTGGTCGAGGCCGGAACGCACGAGATGGGCGGCGGCACTTATACCGTGATGCGGCAAGTGGCCGCCGAAGCCCTCGGCCTGCACCCGGAGAAGGTGACCGTGACCCTCGGCGACACGCGGCTGCCCGCGTCGCACGGCTCGATCGGCTCGGCGACGATGGCCAATGCCGGCGCGTCGGTCCTGTTGGCCGCCAAGGCTGTCCGCGACAAGGCAATCGAACTGGCCTTGAGCGGCCGGGACGCGCCCTTTGCGGGCGCCGCGGGCGATGATTTGCGCGTCGGCGACGGCACGCTGACCCTGGCGCGGAAGAATCAGAACATCACCTACGCCGAGCTGCTCGCGCGGAACGGGCTGCCCGCGCTGACGGCCGATGGAAATTACGATCCGGTTGCCGAAGCGGACGGGCCCAAGGCGATCTTCAGCTTCGCCGCGGTTTTCGCCGAAGTGCGGGTCGATCCCGAGCTCGGCACTGTGCGCCTCAACCGTTTCGTCGGCGCCTACGATGCCGGCCGGATCGTCAACCCCAAGACCGCGCGCAGCCAGGCGATCGGCGGGATCATCTGGGGCGTGGGCCAAGCCTTGCTCGAGCAGTCGGAGACCGACCCGGCAAGCGGCCGTTTCCTCCATCGGAACTACTCCGGCTATCTGGTGCCGACCAACGCGGACATCCCGGAGCTCGAGGTGCTCTTCGTCGGGGATTTCGACGAGGAGGCGAGCCCGCTTGGCGTCAAAGGATTGGGAGAGCTGACCGCCGTCTCGGTGGCGCCCGCCATCGCCAATGCGGTTTATCACGCGACCGGCAAGCGCGTGCGGGACCTGCCCATCACGCTGGAGAAACTGCTGTGAGGCGCCTGCCGCCTCGGATGTAGCGCAAAGGATCCTCCGACCTCGTCCAACCAGCGACAGCGGCGACGCTCAGGCCCCCGAGGCCTTGGCGCGCCGCCTGACCCGCGCGATCCCTCGCCGGACGGTTGATGGACGCGGCGAATCGGACTTTGTAATAAGCGGCCATTCCGACGAGGAATGAGATGGACCGCTTTGCCGCGATGATCGCGTTTGTCCGAGTGGTGGAGACCGGCTCGTTCTCCGGAGCGGCGCGGCTCCTTCGCCTGGGCCAGCCGGCGGTCTCGAAGACGGTGGCGCAGCTGGAGGACCGACTGGGCGTCAAGCTGCTGATGCGCTCGACGCGCGGCCTGTCGCCGACCGAGGCCGGGCAAAACTTCTATGAGCGCGCCAAACGCGCGATCGAAGAAGCCGACGAAGCGGATCTCGCGGCTCGGGGCGCCGGGGCGAGCCTGACCGGCCGTCTGAGGGTCTCGGCGGCGGTAACGTTTTCCCGGATCCATCTCATTCCACGGCTCCCCGCCTTCCTGGCCGAGCACCCGCGTCTCGATCTCGACATCATTCTCGACGATCGCATCGTCGATCTCGTGCATGAGGGGATCGACGTGGCGTTCCGGATGGGCAGGCTCGCCGATTCCGCGCTGACGGCGCGGCGGATCGGACGCGGCCCGCGCTTCGTGATGGGCACGCCGCGTTATTTCAAGCGGGCGGGAAGACCGAAGAAACCCGCCGACCTCGCCGACCATCAGGTCGTCGTCTATACGCAAGAAAGCGAGAACCGGGCCTGGCCGTTCCGGCAGCGCGGCACCGAGACATCCGTCGTCCTCAAAGGCCGCTTGAAGGTGAGCGCCGCCGAAGGCGTCCGCGCGGCGGTGCTCGCCGATATGGGCCTGACCATCGCGTCGGCGTGGATGTTTCCCGAGGTCCAGTCCGGCGAGGTGAAGGCCGTCCTGACGGATTGGGAGCTGCCACCGATCGATCTCTGGGCGGTGTTCCCGGCCGGGCGAGCCGTGACCGCGAAAGCACGCGCCTTCGTCTCCTTCTTCGAACGGTCGATCCCCAATCTGATCGAGGCGGGTGATCCTCGGGCATGGGGGGACGACGCGGAATAGCGGCGCGCCGTCCCTGAGGCTCAAGCCTTCTGAGACAGCGCGCTGTTCTTGAGCACGGGGATGAGATCCTCCGGGTCCGGACGGCGCGTGTAGTCGGGCGTGACTTCCGCGTAGACGATCATCTCGTCCGGCTCGACCACATAGCGCGCCGGCATCGGCAGGGTCCAGCTCGGATCCCCGTTGAAGCCGGGCAGATCGACATTGAGGCTCCGGTAGACCTCGATCAGATCGTCGGGACAACGGAACCGCACGCCGAACGCCGCTGCGACGCTGTTGCGCCGGTCGGAGAGGACGGGAAAGGTGAGATGCTTCTCCCGCGCCGTCTTGCGGCTATTGGCGGCGGTCTGCGGCGAAATCGCCACGAGGTGCGCGCCCACACGCCGGAACTCCGGCAGCGCCGCCTGGAGCGCCTCGAGCTCCATATTGCAATAGGGGCACCACAGGCCGCGATAGAAGCTGACGACGAGCGCCCCCGTCGCGAGCAGCGCTTTCGACGACACCCGCTTGCCTTCGGCGTCTTCGAGAACGAAGGAGGGAGCGGTTTCGCCGGCCTTGCGGGCACGCCGGGCGGCACCGGATTGGATCAACTCCCGCGTCGCCCGGTGCATCGTCTCGACGACGGAGCGCGGGATATTGTAAGGCGGCTTGCCGGATTCAAACTCGGCCTTGAAGGCGTCAAGCCGGGCCTGCAGCCTCATCGCTCGTTCCTCTCCGAGGAACTTGTCCCGAGAGCGCGGCGCGCGGGCGGACAGGGGGTCGCCGCCTCCCACGTGCCTCCCCGGATCGATCCAGCTCTAGGCAAAGGGGATCCGATACAATCGCCCGGTCGCGTCGAGATCGGCCGGCGTCCAGGCGCCGCCCACGCCGCTCATCATCCAGCGCAGGATCGCCCAGAGATCGCGGTCGACCACGCCCTCATCGAGCGGTTCCAGCGCCGGGACGAGAGCATGAATCTCGACGGCTGCCGGGAAGGGCTCGCCGCTGCGACCGATGAAGACGAGGGCATATTCCGTCCCCGACGGTCCGGCGAGGTAACCCGGCTCGCGCAGGCCGAACCGGTCGAGATCGAAGACCTTGGCGAAGAAGGTGCGAAATTCGGGGTAGTGCCCGATCCGGTCCTCGGCGAGGACAAAGGCGCGCCGCTTCTCTGCGAGCGACGGCGCCGTGATCACCGTGACTGCGGTCATGTCAGCTCCTCGCCCGCTGGCGCGCCAGGAAATCGACGATCAACGCGGCGATGTCGCGGCCGGAATCCTCCTGGAGAAAATGCCGTCCGGTGACGAGATGCGGTCCCTCGGCGTGCGGCAGGAGCTGCTTGAACCGGGCGGCAAAAGTCGGGGGATCGAAGACATCGTCCTCGCGCCCCCAGACGATCATCGCAGGGAGGCGCCATGCCGCGAGCTCGCTCTCGATCCATTTGAATCGCTCGAGCGCCCGCGCCGTCGCGTCGAGCGGAATCCACCGCGGCCATGTCCAGGTGAGGAGGCGCGCCGCCGGATCGGGGAGCACCGCTTCATAGGCTTGCTGCGCCTCTCTGCGGAATTTCTCCCGGTCGACGACGGAGAGATAAACGCCGCGCCCGGCCAGCGCATTGTAGCGGCCGAGAAGGTAAGGGCCGACGAGGGGCGCATGCATCATCCGCCACGGGAAGATGCGCGTATGGAACTCGGCCGGCGGCAGCGGCCAGGCCCAGGTGCTCATGACGACGAGGGCGGCGACGCGGGCGGGATTCGAGAGCGCGAAGCCCAATCCCGTGGGCCCGCCCCAGTCGTGGCAGACGAGGGTTATGCGGCGCAGGTCCAGCTGGCGCAGCAGCGCCGTCAGGTTGGCGATGTGCCCGTCGAGGCTGTGCGCCTCTTCCCGGGCCGGCTTCTCCGACAGGCCAAAGCCGATCATGTCGGGGATGACAACGCGGTGCCCGGCGCGCGTCAGGGGCGCGACGAAATCGCGGTAGAGAAAGCCCCAAGTCGGATTGCCGTGCAGCAGAACGACCGGGTCTCCGGCGCCCTCGTCGACGTAGTGCATCCGCCAGCCGTTGACCCGCGCAAAACGCGGCTGCCACGGCCATTGCTCGCGCAGACCGGCGGGCAGCGGGCTGTCGTGCATGCACGCTCTCCTGAACTGGCGTCTCCTCGAGCGAAATTCCTCGGGGGGCCGAGGCGAGAGTGACAAATCGCAGCCTGGCCGAGTACCGGTCATGGCGGACTATCAGTTATTCCGATCCAGAATGGGCGGCCGCGATCGCGGCCGAGCGTCCCGCCGTCGACGGCGCCGGCGATCGGCCCGGTGCCGATTCCCCCCGCCCCTATTCCGCCGCCTGAGCCGCCGCCCCCGCTTCCCTCCCGGCGGGAGCGACGGAGGAGCCGGAGCGCTGGCCTAGCTCCCTGCCGGCGGGTGAATCCGGCGGCGAGCTGAGCTATGCTGAGGGCGCCGCCCACGCCAAACAGCGGG
>DASQSR010000437.1:0-15262 GCA_035642295.1 Allostellaceae bacterium
AGACGAAAGGAGCGCCAACCGCACCCATGCCCGAACTGCCGGAAGTCGAGACGGTGCGACGCGGCCTGGCGCTGCGCCTCGAAGGGCGGCGAATCGAGCGCCTCAAGCTCAACCGGCCCGATCTGCGTATCCCGATGCCGCCCGATCTTGTCGCGCGCGTCGAGGGGCGGCGCGTCGAACGGCTCGGGCGCCGCGCCAAATACATTCTCCTCCATCTTGAGGATGACGGCGTGCTGATCGCCCATCTCGGCATGTCCGGCCGCCTGGTGCTGTCGGCGCCGGGCGCGGCGGCGCCGCCCGACCCTCACGATCACGTCGTCTTCACGCTCGACGACGGCACCGAGCTTCGCTTCAACGATGCCCGCCGCTTCGGCATGCTCGACTACGCCAGCGCCAAGGAACTCGACCGGCACCGGCTGTTCGCGCATCTGGGGCCCGAGCCGCTGGGCAACGGTTTCAACGGCCCGACGCTCGCCGCCAAGCTCGCCGGCAAGGCGACGCCGATCAAGGCGGCTTTGCTTGACCAGCGCGTCGTTGCCGGCCTCGGCAACATCTATGTGTCGGAAAGCCTGTTCTACGCGGGGCTATCGCCGCGGCGGCTGGCCGGCACGGTGACGGGAGAGCGCGCCGAGCGGCTGGCCCAAGCGATTCGCGACGTGCTCGAGCGCGCTATCGCCGCGGGCGGATCGAGCCTCAGGAACTACGTCCAGGCATCGGGCGAGCTCGGCTATTTTCAGCACCACTGGGCGGTCTATGGCAAGGAGGGCGAGCGCTGCCCCGGCTGCGACTGCCGCCACGGCATCCGCCGCATCGTCCAGAGCGGGCGCTCGACTTTCTATTGCAGCAAGCGCCAGCGGTAACGTAAGGAGTGTCATGCGGCTTGCCCGCCTAGCCCTGTTGCTCATGCTGCTGGCGCCGCTGCCGGCGCTCGCCGACAGCTTCGTCGCCGGCACCGAGGATGTGCCGCTGATGCCGGGGCTCCTGCCGGTGGCAGGTTCCGCCCTCGACTTCGACAAGCCGCAGGGCCGGATCGTCGAGGCGCAGGCGCGCGGCAAGGTAACGCGCGCCGCGGTGGCCGCCTTCTATGCGCAGACGCTGCCGCAGCTCGGCTGGAGCCCGCTCGGCCGCGACGCCTGGCAGCGCGAGGGCGAGACCTTGCGGCTCGATTTCCACGGCGCTGACGGCGCGCTGACCGTCGGTTTCACGCTTTCGCCGCGCTAGCGGCGCCTTTCGCGGAGACCCTGGCAATGGCTTACGAGATGATCCTGGTCGAGACGCATGGCGCAGTCGGCCTCATCCGCCTCAACCGGCCCAAGGCGCTCAACGCGCTGTGCGATGCGCTGGTGCGCGAGTTGGGCCAGGCGCTCGACGCCTTCGAAGCCGACGACGCCATCGGCGCCGTCGTCATCACCGGCAGCGACCGCGCCTTCGCCGCCGGCGCCGACATCAAGGAGATGGCCGGTCGCAGCTATATGGACGTCTATCTCGGCGATTTCATCACCAAGGGCTGGGAGCGCGTCACCACCTGCCGCAAACCGATCATCGCCGCGGTCGCGGGCCATGCGCTGGGCGGCGGCTGCGAGCTCGCCATGATGTGCGACACCATCATCGCCGCAGATACCGCGAAGTTCGGCCAGCCGGAGATCCTGCTCGGCGTCATGCCCGGGGCGGGCGGGACGCAGCGTCTCACGCGTTTCGTCGGCAAGGCCAAGGCCATGGACATGATCCTCACCGGGCGCACCATGGATGCGGCCGAAGCCGAGCGCAGCGGGCTGGTGAGCCGCGTGGTTCCGGCGGCAAGCCTGATCGACGAGGCGCTCGCGGTTGCCGGGCGCATTGCCGAAATGTCACGCCCCTCGGTGATGATCGCCAAAGAGGCGGTCAACCGGGCCTACGAGACGACGCTCGCCGAGGGCGTCCGCTTCGAGCGCCGCGTCTTCCATTCGCTTTTCGCCACCGAAGACCAGAAGGAAGGCATGGCCGCGTTCACCGAGAAGCGCAAGCCGCGGTTCAGGAACCGCTGAGTCGTCAGTTGTCAGTGCTCAGTTTTCAGTAGATTAACGACGGATTAACCAATGGCGCTGAACACCGAGAACTGACGACTGACGACTCGGGACGGCTTGACGCCCCCCGGCCGGCACCGGTATAAGCGCGCCTCCCCGTAGGACAAGCGGCAAGGCGGCAGGTCGGCCCATGGCGACACATGTTTCGGCAGAAAAGCGAATCCGGCAGACGGCGCGGCGCACCGCGGTCAACCGCGCGCGGCTATCGCGGCTTCGCACCTTCGTGAAGAAGGTCGAGACGGCGATCGCCTCCGGCGACAAGGCGGGCGCGCGCGCGGCGTTCCTGGCGGCGCAGCCGGAGCTGCAGCGCGGCGCGCAAAAGGGTGTGCTGCACAAGAATGCCATGGCGCGCAAGTTGTCGCGCCTGTCCGCGCGCATCAAGGCGCTGTGACTGTCACAAACGACATCACGCACGAAGAGCCGGCTGCAGCTATTGGAAGCGTCGGCGTTTTTTCTCGGTGACCACAGTCGAAATCAACGCCGTGGTTGCGGCGTCCATGCCACAGCGTGAAAAAAATGTGGCACGTTCACCTTTCGGTCATCTTGCGATCGCGACGCGCGCATCGTTAGAGTTACCGATGGAACGCAACTGCAGGTCCGCGACACGGCGAAACGTCCGAATGCAGTGCGTACCATCTGCTGACAAGCGTCTGGCGGTGAGCGAGTAAGTAGAGTTCAGCACGCTCGTTGTAACTGCGCTTACCGAGTTACGGGAATCGGCGAGGGAGAAAATCTCCTGCGTCGGAGGGGAACTTGCGTCTTTGCGAGTGAGTTTCTTCGGGGGGATGTGGTGAAAACAAAATCTGACCCGGCGGCAGCATCCGCGCCGGGAGAACGACACAAGCCTCTTCTCACAACAATGACCGGGCGGACGCGCGAGGGAGCGCGCCGCCATCTCATCGGTGTCGTGGCCCATGCTCGCGCGAAGGAGTGACGGCATGGCGAAGACGACCACGCCGGCCGCCGGCAGCGGCAGCGGCGACATTCAGGCGCAATGGGCGCGCGTGCGCGGGCGGCTGCGCGACGAGTTCGGCGAGGCGGCGTTCCGCAGCTGGCTGCGCTCGATGACGCTCGCCGAGGTCGTCGAAGGCTGCGTGCGCATCGGGGTGCCGACGCGCTTCCTGCGCGACTGGGTGGCGGCGCACTACGCCGACCGCATCCGCGCGCTCTGGAATGCGGAGAACAGCGCGATCTCCGCCATCGACGTGTTCGTCAGCGGCACCGGAGCGCCCGCTGGCACCGCCGAGCCGGCCGCGCCGGCGGTGGTGGCCAAGGACAAGGATGCCGCCGCGGTCGAGCCCAGCGAGGAAAAGGACATCGGCGCCGCCCTCGACCCCCGCTTCACCTTCGAGAATTTCGTCGTCGGCAAGCCCAACGAGCTGGCCCATGCCGCCGCCCGCCGCGTCGCCGAATCCTCGGTCGGCCCGAGTCGCTCGGTGCCGTTCAATCCGCTTTTTCTCTATGGCGGCGTCGGCCTCGGCAAGACGCACCTCATGCATGCGATCGCCTGGCACATCCGCACCCACGAGCCGGCGCGCAAGCTGATCTATCTCTCCGCCGAGAAGTTCATGTACCAGTTCATCCGAGCGCTGCGCTTCAAGGACACGATGGCGTTCAAGGAGCAATTCCGCTCGGTCGACGTGCTGATGATCGACGACGTTCAGTTCATCAGCGGCAAGGACTCGACCCAGGAAGAGTTCTTCCACACCTTCAATGCGCTGGTTGACCAGAACCGGCAGGTGATCATTTCCGCCGACAAGTCGCCCTCGGACCTCGAGGGCATGGAAGAGCGCATGCGCTCGCGCCTCGGCTGGGGCCTGGTCGCCGACATCCACCCCACCACCTACGAGCTGCGCCTCGGCATCCTTCAAGCCAAGGCCGAGCAGCAGCACGCGCAGATCCCGATCAAGGTGCTGGAGTTCCTTGCGCACAAGATCACCTCCAATGTGCGCGAGCTCGAGGGCGCCTTGAATCGCATCGTCGCCCATGCCCAGCTCGTCGGCCGCGCCATCACCATCGAGAGCGCGCAGGAGGTGCTGCACGATCTGCTGCGCGCCAATGACCGGCGCGTCACCATCGACGAGATCCAGAAGCGCGTCGCCGAACATTACAACATCCGCCTCGCCGACATGCATTCCGCGCGCCGCGCCCGCGCCGTCGCCCGGCCGCGCCAGGTGGCGATGTGGCTGTGCAAGCAGCTGACGCCGCGCTCGCTGCCGGAGATCGGCCGCAAGTTCGGCGGCCGCGACCACACCACGGTGATGCATGCGGTGCGCAAGATCGACGAGCTGCGCTCGACCGACCGCACCCTGGCCGAGGACGTCGAGCTGCTGCGGCGGATGCTGGAGACCTGAGTTGTCAGTTCTCAGTTCTCAGTCGTCGGTTGTGGCTTACCGGCCCTGAACGCCCCCTCCCCGCCGCAGGAGGGGCGCGGCGGCCGGCGCCCGGAGGGTGAGCGACTGATAACTGACGACTGACAACTCGGCCGACAGCCAAATCCTGGTCATTTCCGCGCCTTTCGCGGCCTCCGGGCGGTGTACCGGGGCCCCTCCCCATGCTATAGTGCCATACCGTTCCGCTGGGGTCCTTGGGGCCGCTGCGGCGGGGGTTCCGGCGGCCGGCAGAAGGCCCGCCGGAGCATCGCCAACCGCCACAACGAGCGTGAACTCGCTGCCATGAAGCTGACCATCGAACGCGCCGCGCTGCTCCGGGCCCTGGGTCACGTGCAGAGCGTCGTCGAGCGCCGCAACACCATTCCGATTCTCTCGAACGTGCTGCTCCGGGCCGAGGGTGGCGAATTGGCGCTGTCGGCCACGGACATGGACCTGGAGATCGTCGCTTCGGTGGCGGCGCAGACCCCGCGCAAGGGCTCGACCACCGCCCCGGCCCACACGCTCTATGACATCGTCCGCAAGCTGCGCGAAGGCGCGCAGGTCGAGCTCGACGCCGCCGGCGACAAGGGCGTGCTGACGCTGCGCTCGGGCCGCTCGACCTTCACCCTCGCCTGCCTGCCGCCGGAAGACTACCCGCTGATGACGGGGGGCGATCTCGCCCACAGCTTCACGCTTTCGGCGACGGATCTGAAGCGCCTCATCGATCGCACCCGCTTTGCCATCTCGATGGAAGAGACGCGCTATTACCTCAACGGCATCTTTCTCCATGCCGCGAAGAGCAACGACGTGCCGATGCTGCGCGCGGTGGCGACCGACGGGCATCGCCTCGCGCGGATGGAGTTGCCGCTGCCGGAAGGCGCCGAGGGCATGCCCGGCGTCATCGTGCCGCGGAAGACGGTGACCGAGCTGCGCAAGCTCATCGACGAGATCGACCAGGATGTGCAGATCGCGCTGTCCGACACCAAGATTCGCTTCACCTTCGGCAGCGCGGTGCTGACCTCGAAGCTGATCGACGGCACCTTCCCCGATTACGATCGGGTGATCCCCTCGGGCAACGACAAGATCCTCGAGGTCCAGTGCAAGGAGTTCGCCGAGGCGGTGGACCGCGTCTCCACCATCTCGACCGAGAAGAGCCGGGCGGTAAAGCTCACCATCGAGCGCGGCAGCCTGATGCTCTCGGCCACCAGCCCCGAAAACGGCACCGCCACCGAAGAGATCGAAGTGCGCTACAACGCCTCGCCGCTCGAGATCGGCTTCAATTCCCGCTACCTTCTCGACATCACCGAGCAGATCGAGGGCGAAGGCGCACGCTTTGCGATGGCGGACGCCGCCTCGCCCACCATCGTGCGCGACAGCGCCGACCAGAGCGCGCTCTACGTGCTCATGCCGATGCGTGTCTGAGCGCCCGGCGAGAGTGCGCGACGAGGCGGCTATCTCCTTGCCGATGCTGGCGGAACGCATCGAGACTCCCCATATAGAGGGCATGATCCCGGCAGCCGCCGCCGCGCCGGCGCGGCCGGCCGTCACCCGCCTTGCGCTCACCGATTTCCGCAGCTACGCCAGCGCGCGGCTCAGCGCCGATGAGCGCCCGGTGGTGCTGACGGGCCCGAACGGCGCAGGCAAAACCAACCTGCTCGAGGCGATCTCGTTTCTCGCCCCGGGTCGCGGCATGCGGCGGGCGAAGCTGGCCGAGATCGACCGTCGCGCCGCCCCGTCGGGCCCCGCCGGCGCCTGGACGGTCGCCGCCACCGTGGCGACGCCCCAGGGCCCCGTGCAGATCGGCACCGGCCGCGACGCCGAGAGCGAGAGCGGCGAAAGGCGCCTGCTGCGCATCGACGGCGCCACCGCCAAGAGCCAGACCGTACTGGCCGAGCATCTGAGCCTCGTCTGGCTGACGCCACAGATGGATCGGCTGTTCCAGGAGGGCAGCGCGCCGCGGCGGCGCTTCCTCGATCGGCTGGTCTACGGCTTCGATCCCGCCCATGCGGCGCGGGTCGGCGGCTATGAGCAGGCAATGCGCGAGCGCGCGCGGCTGCTCCGCGACGGGCCGGCGGACCCGGCCTGGCTTTCGGCGCTCGAGCAGCGCATGGCCGAACACGGCATCGCCGTGGCAGCGGCGCGGCGCGAGGTAACGGCGCGGCTCGACGGCGCGTGCCGCACGGCCGCCGGACCCTTTCCCGCCGCGCGGCTTGCGCTCACCGGGGAGGTCGAAGGCTGGCTCGAGGCGAAGCCGGCGCTCGCCGCCGAGGAGGAGCTGCGCTTCCGCCTCGGTGCGGCACGCCGCATCGACGGCGAGAGCGGCACGACCACGATCGGCCCGCATCGCGGCGATCTCGCGGTGAGCCATGCCGGCACCGGCCGACCGGCGGCGCAATGCTCGACCGGCGAGCAGAAGGCGCTGCTGATCTCGGTGCTGCTGGCGCAGGCGCGGCTGCAGCGGGCGCTGCGCGGCATGGCGCCGGTGATGCTGCTCGACGAGGTGACGGCGCATCTCGATGGGCGGCGGCGCGCCGCGCTCTTCGACGAGATCACCGGGCTCGGCGCACAGGCCTGGCTCACCGGAACCGATCCCGGGCTCTTCGCCGAGCTCGCACCGTCGGCACAGTTTTTCGGCGTGGCCGACGGACAAATCGCACCGCGCTGAGCGGACAAGGACCCAGAGATGAGTGACCCAGTGTTTCCCGAGACGCCGCCCGATCCCGAGGGCGAATATACCGCACAATCCATCAAGGTGCTGCGCGGGCTCGACGCCGTGCGCAAGCGGCCGGGGATGTATATCGGCGACACCGATGACGGCTCCGGCCTCCATCACATGGTGTACGAGGTCGTCGACAACGCCATCGACGAGGCGCTGGCGGGCTATTGCGACACGGTGGCGGTGACCTTGAACGCCGACGGCTCCTGCACCGTCAGCGACAATGGCCGCGGCATTCCCGTCGACATCCATGCCGAGGAAGGCGTGTCGGCGGCCGAAGTCATCATGACCCAGCTCCATGCCGGCGGGAAGTTCGACCAGAACTCCTACAAGGTCTCGGGCGGGCTGCACGGCGTCGGCGTGTCGGTGGTGAACGCGCTCTCCTCGCGCCTGGAACTGCGCATCTGGCGCGGCGGCCGCGAGTATTTCATGCGCTTTTGCGACGGCGACCCGGAGGCGCCGCTCGCCGATGTCGGGCCCGCGCCGCTGCGGCCCGGCGACGGCAAGGCCGGACACAGGACCGGCAGCGAGATCACTTTCGTGCCGAGCCACGCCACCTTCAGCAAGACGGAGTTCGATTTCCAGACCCTGGAGCATCGGCTGCGCGAGCTCGCCTTCCTCAATTCCGGCGTGACGCTGACCCTCACCGATGCGCGCGGCGTCGAGCCGAAGCAGGTGAAGATGCATTACGAAGGCGGGCTCGAGGCCTTCGTCAAATATCTCGACCGCTCGAAGCAGGCGCTGCACGCTGCGCCCATCGCCATCAGCGCCGAGCGCGACGGCATCACCGTCGAGCTGGCGATGGAATGGACCGACGTCTATCACGAGACGATGCTGTGCTTCACCAACAACATCCCGCAGCGCGACGGCGGCACGCACCTGGCCGGCTTCCGCGCGGCGCTGACGCGCACCATCAACAACTATGCCAATGAGAGCGGCATCGCCAAGAAGGAGAAGGTGCCGCTCACCGGCGAGGACATGCGCGAGGGCCTCAGCTGCGTCCTCTCGATCAAGGTGCCCGATCCCAAGTTCTCGTCGCAGACCAAGGACAAGCTCGTCTCCTCCGAGGTGCGGCCGTCGGTCGAGGGCGTCGTCGCCGACAAGCTGCAGCAATGGTTCGAGGAGCATCCGGCCGACGCCAAGCGCATCGTCGCCAAGGTGGTCGAGGCCGCGGCGGCGCGCGAAGCCGCCCGCAAGGCGCGCGAGCTGACGCGCAAGGGCGCGCTCAACATGGCCAATCTCCCGGGCAAGCTGGCCGACTGCCAGGAGAGCGATCCCGCCAAGAGCGAGCTGTTCATCGTCGAGGGCGACAGCGCCGGCGGCTCGGCCAAGCAGGGGCGCGACCGGCGCTTCCAGGCGATCCTGCCGCTCAAGGGCAAGATCCTCAATGTCGAGCGCGCACGCTCGGAGAAAATGCTGAGCTCGGCCGAAATCGGCACGCTGATCACCGCGCTCGGCACCGGCATCGGCCCTGAAGAGTTCGATGCGGAAAAGGCCCGTTATCACCGCATCATCATCATGACCGACGCCGATGTCGACGGCAGCCACATCCGCACGCTTCTCCTCACCTTCTTCTTCCGGCAGATGCCGCTTCTCATCGAGAAGGGCTATCTCTACATCGCCCAGCCGCCGCTCTATCAGGTGAAACGCGGCTCGGGCAAATCGGTCTATCTCAAGAACGACGCCGCGCTCGAGGAGTACTGCATCTCCGCCGGGCTGCGCGACGCAGTGTTCCGGCAGCATGACGGCGTGCAGCGCTCGGCCAACGACCTGCGCGACCTGATCGAGCGCGCGCGGCAGGGGCGCGCGCTGCTGCAGCCGCTGCTGCGCAAGGTCGGCTCGCGCGAGGTGGTGGAGCAGGCGGCGATCGCCGGTCTCCTCGACCCGGCGCTGCTCGAGAACCGCGAGGCGGCCGAGCAAGCGGTACGGTATCTGGCGACGCGGCTCGACCAGCTCGCGCCCGAGACGGAGCGCGGCTGGAGCGGCGAGGTGGTGGCGAAGGAAGGCTTCGTGCTGACGCGCACGCGGCACGGCGTCACCGAGCGCCGCCTGCTCGACCTGGCGCTGCTCAAGAGCGCCGAGGCGCGGCGCCTCGACGAGCGCACCGAGGAGCTGCAGGAGGTCTACTCCAAGCCCGGCAAGCTCATCGCCAAGGACAAGGAGAGCGTCATCACCGGTCCCACCGACCTGGTCGAGGCGGTTTTGGCGCACGGCCCCAAGCACGGCGACATCCAGCGCTACAAGGGTCTCGGCGAGATGAATCCGGACCAGCTCTGGGAGACAACGCTGAACCCGGACGCCCGCACCCTGCTCCAGGTCAAGGTGCCGCATGCCGATGTCGCCGAGGAGACCTTCTCGACGCTGATGGGCGATCTCGTCGAGCCGCGCCGCGACTTCATCCAGCAGAATGCGCTCCAGGTGGCGAACCTGGACGTGTGAGGGGAAAAACTTGGTGCCGCATCAAAGATTGGCGCCGAATCGCCACCCGAGACGACAAGCTTGCGCGCAACTACCTCAGCAGCGGCGTCTACCTTGCAGCCAGCCTGATCTGCTGGGCCAATTGAGCCCGGACCCTAGGGCGATCTGAAGGTCCCCTAGGGTGCGATTTTGGACCAATCGTGTGGTGACCCCTGCTTGCCGGCAGGCCGCGGAGCCTTCAGGCGGCTTGGCGCGGCGCCAGTCCGTCCAGGACAGTCCGAAACGCGGTGGCCCCAGCCGCGTCGAGCTGGAATGCCAGGTGCAGCAGGCCGCGCCCGCCGGCACGTACCGCAAACGGCAGCTTCATATGCACGCCGTCAACCTGCAGCGTGCCGGTCGCACCCGACACGACCGTCTCCTCGGAGCGCACACTGGCACCGCCTTCCGACAGGTCGGTCACGCGGGCAGCGAACTCAGCGCCGCCAGCCACACTCATCCGGCAAGGCAGATCGACCGCATGGCGTGGCGTCCGGCGCCGATCCACTTCCGGCGTGGCGGTGCGCACGACCCGGATGACCGACGCCGTCAGGTCGCCGACCGCCGTTTGCAGCGCGGCCGCAAGCTGTTTCACCGAGGCAGCCCGCTCGCCGGTCGTCGCCGCCTCCGCGGAAACCTCGGCGGTTCGGCTGGTCATCGCATTGGCCGCACCGACCGTCTCGGTGACGTTGCGGGCGATCTCCGCGGTGGCCGCGCCCTGTTGCTCGACCGCGGAGGCGATCGAACCGGCGATCGCGTTGATTTCGGTGATGGTGTGCTCGATGCGCCCGACCGCGGCGACCGACGCCCCGGTGGCAGCCCGCACCTCGGCGATATGCCGGGCGATCTCCTCGGTGGAGCGCGCGGTCTGGGTGGCGAGCTGTTTCACTTCGCTGGCAACGACGGCAAAGCCTTTGCCCGCATCCCCGGCACGTGCCGCCTCGATAGTGGCATTCAACGCCAGCAGATTGGTCCTGCCGGCAATCTCGCTGATCATGTCGGCAACGGCGCCGATCTGTCCGACCTTCGCGTTCAACGCCTCCATGGTGGTGCGCGTCTCGCTGCCGGCTGCCACCGCGCGTTGGACCACCACGGTGGACTGACCCACCTGATTGCCGATTTCACGGATCGAGATGGCGAGCTGTTCGGCCGCGCTGGCCACCGTCTGGGCGTTCGCGAGTGCCCGGGCTGCTGCCGCCGCAGCGCTGTCCGCCGCCGCCCCCGTGTTGACGGCCGAGGCGCTCATCGCTGCTGCGGTTTCCGCCAGCGTGTTGGTGCTGACGCCGATCTCCGCGATGGTCGTGGCCGCCTTGGCCTCGATGCCGTCCGCCATATTGCGCAGGGCGGTGCGCTTGTCGGCCTCGGCCCGGCGACGCTCGTCCTCCTGCTGCTGGGCCAGCTCGTGTTCCTTCAGCATGTGCTCGCGGAACACCTCCAGCGAACGCGCCAGCGCACCCAGCTCGTCGCGCCGCTGCGCACCGCGAACGGCGACATTCAGGTGCCCCTCCGCCAGGTCGACGGTCGCCGCCGTCATGGCAACCAGCGGACGGATCGCGATGTGGCGCAGCACGGCATAGAGCAATGCGATCACTGCCAACATCGACAGCACCGAGGTGAGCAACTGGCGCATCGCTGCCTGGCGCATCGCAGCATCCAGCCGCCCATGGCTCCAGATGGTGCGAAGGGTTCCCACCGGGGGCGCGTCACGCGAGGGGCGCACGGCGATGTCCACCGTCGTCAGGTCGGCCGCGTCGAGCAAAGACACGCCCTGGGGCAGGACGACGGCCAGGCTGGATTCGGCAACGCCGTCGCGCCGCCAGGCGACCAGCCGCTCACCCTGGCTGTCGGTGACCAGCACGCCGGCCAGGTCCGGCTCGTTCTGCCGCAGACCGGCAAAGGCCGCCTCGATGCCCGCCGTGCGGGCGAAGCGTACCGAGCCGGCCATGTTGTCGGCGAGCAATTCGGTCAGGCTACTGGCCGTGCTGTCGAAGCGTTCAAGGCTCACGCTGCGCTGATTGGCCAGCCCGGTTAGCGCGACCAGCAGAAAGCCGGCCAGTGCCACGGCCGCGACGCAGGCGGCGACGCGGGCGCCCAGGCCGAGCGCAGCAATCCCGCGCAGCGTCATTGGATTATTTTGCTCCGAAGTAGCTGGCGTAAACGCGGTCGAACGTGCCGTCCTGCTGCAGGGCATTGAATGCATCCTGCCAGTCCGCCACTTTGATCGACGGCGAGTTCTTCGACATCGCCAGGTACTGACCCAGTTTCTCGATCTGCTTGCCGACCACCGGCGCACCTTGGTAGCCGCCGACGCGCCAGGCGTATTTCAGCTCGATATCCGGGCCATAGGCGGCGGGTATCTCGTGGGCGACGATCGCGGCCACCATCGCCGGCGAGGTCGGGTAGCGCTTGACGTTGGTGAGCCCGCGCTTCGCCAGCTCCTTATCCCAGGGCGAGCCGTCGAGCACGCCGACCGAGGCCAGCGCCTTGGCCTGTTCCACCGTGTCGATCGGCGCCGTACCGGGGGCCGAGACGAACACCACACTGTCCTCGAACAGTTGCTGCAACCAGCCGTAGTTCGGCTCGCGTTCGGGCGTGCGGGCGAACGGGAAGATCAGCAGGTCTTGGCCCGCCATGACCTTCGCCTGGGCGTCGCCCCAGCCCATGAACTGGTAGGTCACTTTCGTCTTCAGCAGCTTCGCCATCTCGTTGACCAACTCGACACAGAAGCCGGGGCGGTCGCCAGACTTGATGCTGTAGGGCGGGTTGTCGGAAATCACTGCGGTCTGCGCCAGCGCAGGCAGCGACAGGACAAGACTGCACAGCAGGCCGAATACTGTCGCACGGATCCGATGCATTGGTCGGTACTCTCCAGGTTTCTGGAGGAGAGTTTCCCCCAGTACTCTTACTTAAGACTTAAAAGTGTAACCGCCGCACGGGCGAAAAGCCGATGAGTCCTGTTGCCGTGATTAGAGCGGTAGCCATTCAGGTTGGTGCGCTGTATCCGGCGTTTGCGATGTAGTTCTGGCATTCGGCTGGTGGAAAGCGGTCGAGCAAGCTGCCGATGCGTCTCCACAGCGATTGTCGGTTTCGCGGTGCGGCTCGGCGGAGTAGCGTTTTGAGCTTGGCGAAGACTTGCTCGATCGGATTGAGATCGGGCGAGTAGGGCGGCAGGAAGCGCGGCTCGGCGCCGGCGCGCAGCCCCTCGGAGAGCTGACCCAGGTCGAAACGCGGTCCGAGCGGTCAGGTGCCTCGCCCCTCAGGGGCTATCTCACGCCGCATCGCGTCTTCGTCCGGCAGAATGCGCTCCAGGTGGCGAACCTCGACGTTTAGGCGGGACTCAAGCCTCCCCAAGATCGAGCGACATGAAAACGCTGTCCGGATCGAGGACGTAGTCGGCGAAGGGCGGGCACTCCACGAAGCCGTGACGCCGGTAAAGCTCGCGGGCGGCTCGGAAATACTCCCACGTCCCCGTCTCCAGGCTGAGGCGCGACATGCCGCTGGCGCGCGCGGCGGCGATAAGATGGCGCAGCATCGCGCCGCCCGCTCCCTGGCGGCGCATCGACGGGGCGGTATGCATCGACTTGATCTCGCCCTGCTCGGGCGAGAGGCGCTTCAGCGCGCCGGTCGCGACAAGGCTCTCCTCGTCCCAAAGCGTCCAGAACCTGACATCGGGCGATTGCAGACCCGCCAGATCGAGGGCGTGCGCGCTTCCCGGCGCCGAATTGGCGCGAGCGCCGGCAAGATGGAAGCTGAGCAGATCGATGACCCTGGGATCGCTCAGACCTCCCTCGATGATGCGCGCCACATCGCTTCTCCCGGCTCCCGCTGATGCTAGCCCGCACGGTGCGGCTCTCGCGATTGCTGCGCAATCGCTGCCGCCGCCGCGACAACGCTGCGCGTTGCGCGGGGACGAACGCGCTACGCGCGTTCGCCTTGCGGCATCAGGCCTCGTGCCATGAGGAGCGCCTCGGCCTCGGGGGAGAATTCGGCCATGGGACGGTCGCCGCCGATGACGACGAGCAGCACGCCCTTCTTGCCCGGCGCGCTGAGGCAGTGGAACTGGCGCTGCATGTGCTGCGGCACCGAGATGGTGTCGAGCCGGCCGAGATCGACGGACTCGTCGCCGTTCTCTCCTTCCCAGGTGACGCGCCAGACGCCCTCCATCGGCATGAAGGTCTCGTTGGTGTCGTGATTGTGCATCATCACGCCCTTGCCCGGCTCGGCCTCGACGAACGCGATGCCGAAGCCCGCCTTGAGATGGCTGATCGCGGGCTTCGCCTTGTCGCCCACCGGCGAATAGGCCTTCACATCGGCGACGGCCTCCGGCGCGGCAAAGCCGATGACGTTGACGAGGGTGCGCTCATAGCCGGACACCTGGCAATCCGGCAGGCTGTTGTCGGCGCGGTAGAGATCGGCATAGCGCGCGACGCACCGCATCATCGCCTCGCGCGAGGGCCTGGTCACGGGAATCGGCATCGTTTCCTCCCGGCATCGTTTTTTGCCAGTATGGCAGGCAACGGGCGCCGGGAGAAGCGCCGCGCCGGAACGGCTTGAGCCGGGGCGCGCCTGCGCTGTCACCGCGCGATGGGAGGAAGGCCATGCCGAAGCTGCTGAGCCCCAAGGAGATCGAGCGCTATCGCGAGGAGGGGTTCGTCCATCCCATTCGTGTCATGAGCAAGGCCGAGGCGCTGGCGCTGCGCCAGCGGCTCGAGCGCTACGAGCGCGAGACCGGCGCGCCGCTCAAGGGCAGCCTCCGCCACAAATCGCATCTCCTCTTCACCTGGCTTGCCGCGCTGGTGCGGCATCCTCGCATCCTCGACGCGGTCGAGGACCTCTACGGCGGCGATCTCCTGTGCTGGTCGAGCAATTTCTTCATCAAGGAGCAGGAAAGCCCGGCCTTCGTCTCGTGGCACCAGGACTCGACGTATTGGGGCCTCGACCGGCCCGATGTGGTCTCGGCCTGGGTCGCCTTCACTCCGGCCCACAGCGGCAATGGCGCGATGCGCGTCATTCCGGGCAGCCACAAGCTCGACCAGATCGCGCATCGCGACACCTTCGCCAAGCACAATCTGCTGACGCGCGGCCAGGAGATCGCGGTCGAGGTGGATGAGCGCGAGGCCGTCACCCTAGAGCTCGAGCCCGGCGAGATGTCGCTGCATCACGTGCGCCTGGTGCATGGCTCGCCGCCCAACCTGTCGGAAGACCGGCGCATCGGCTTTGCCATCCGCTATGTCCCGACCTCGGTGCGGCAGATCGCCGGCGAGGACAGCGCGACCCTGGTGCGCGGCGAGGACCGCTTCGGCCATTTCGCGCCGGAGCCCGCCCCGCCCGCCGATCTCGATCCCGCCATGCTCGCGCTGCACCAGCGCATCACCGAGCGGAACGCGCAGATCCTCTATCGCGGCACCGGCGTCGCGAGCTTCAACGATCCGCGCGGCGTCGGGCTGAGATAGTGGGCACGCCGCGGGGTCGACTTGGTTAACGCGCGATAAATAAATCCATCGCGCCCGCGAGCGAATTTCCCTAGTCTCCTGCCGATAAGCGTCCGGGAGCGGCGATGCCGCGCAACGGACCAGACACCGGGAGGAGCGCCATGCCGCAAAATTCCGCCGTCGACGTTGCCGCCCTCATCGACCGGCACCGGGTCGGGCGATTTC